>WBUW01000166.1 GCA_008933495.1 Pseudorhodoplanes sp. | reverse complement strand
GCGCGCCCTGCCGGATTTGGCCGCCGCCGAAACTCAACTTTAAGCCTTGTTCGCGAGATTGGGGGTTCCACGAGCCGCCGACCCCAGGTCACCTTCGCGCATGACGACGCCGCAAGACGCCACCGCCCCCGGAACCACCGCCCCGACCGGCGAAGTGGTGGCCGTGCCGGCCGCCGGCGGCGACAAGACGCCGTGCTGCTTTGTCGTCGACGAGGATTCCAGCATCCGTCATTTCATCTCGCTGATCATGCAGGGCGCGGGCATCGACAGCGAGGAATTCGCCGAGGGCGACTCGCTGCGGGCGGCGATCGGCCGGCGCAAGGCCGACATCATCTTCATCAATGTGCCGCTCGACATTTCGGACGCGGTGGAAAGCGTGCGTGCGCTCGGGCGGGCGAATTTTGCCGGCGCCGTGCAACTGATGAGCGGACGCGGTACCGCGGTGATCGAGAACGTCAAGACCTCCGGCGGCTCGCCGCGGCTGCGCATGCTCAATCCGCTCAAGAAGCCGTTCGAGTGCGCGACGATTCAGAAAATCGTGCAGGAACTCGGCCTCGGTATGCCGGCGCCGGTCGCCGCACGCATCCTTCTCGACGACGCGCTGGCCGGCAACTGGGTGGAGTTCTGGTACCAGCCGAGGATCGACCTCAAGCGCAGATGGCTGATCGGCATCGAGTCGTTTGCGCGCGCGCGCCATCCCCAGCACGGCGTCATTCTGCCCAATGCCTTCATGCCGGGCGCGCGCGATTCCAGCATCCTGGCGCTCGCCGAACGCGCGGCGCTCGACGCGGTGCGCATGAGCGCCGTGCTCGGCAAGCTCGGCGTCAAGGTGCGCGTGTCCGTCAATATGCCGCTGGAAATCCTGGCCCAGTTGCCGCTCGAGGAGCTGCTCGCCGGCAGGCATCCCGACCCCGCCGCCTGGCCCGGCCTGACCGTGGACCTGAAGGAGAAGTCCGTGCTGCGCGACGTGCCGGGGGCGGCCGCGCTCGCCAAAACCTGCGAGGCCTTCAATGTGCGGCTGGCAATCGACGGCTGCGGCCACGGCTTTAACGTCTTGGCGCGGGCGGAGAGCCTGCCGTTCTTCGAGCTGAAAATCGATCCGTCGATCGTCAGGGATTGCGCAAGCGACGGCGACAAGCGCGCCATCTGCAAGAACGTGATCGAGCTCGCGCACCAGAACGGCGCGATGGCGGCCGGCGTCGGGTTCGAAAAGGCGAGCGAGGTCGCCACGCTGGTCGGGCTCAGGTGCGATTTCGGCCAGGGCTATCTGCTCGGCCAGCCGATGCCGGAGGTGCGGCTGACCTCGCTCCTGCGCCAGCGCGCCGCCGAACGGCGCAACGCGCCCGCCCCGCTGGTCCAGCCCGCGGCGCTGACGGCCTGAAGCGGCTGACTTTTCCTCGGACCGTCATCCCGCTTCGGCTCCCTGTTTGCGCATGACCTTTTCCGAGAACCGCTGCACGCTTTTCGGCATCATGCGCCAAAGCCCGCGCCGGTCCGGCATCGCGAGCGCGCGTCAGTGCGTCCACTGGCCGCGGCGCTGGAACGCGAAATTGTCGGAATAGGCCATCGGCCGGCGCGCCGGGTCCTTCGGCTCGGACACCTGGAAGGCGATGCCGTGCCGCTCGCAATAGGCGACCGCCGCCTCGCGCGACGCAAAGCGCAGCCGCACCTGGCTCGCCATGTCGGTGGACGATGTCCAGCCCATGAGCGGTTCGACCGAGCGCGCGGCCGCCGGCTCAAAGTCGAGCACCCATTGCCTGGTGCGCGCGAAACCGGATTGCATTGCCGTCTTTGCGGGTTTGTAGATGCGGGCCACCATGACCTGTCGTCCGTTTCTGCCGTTCGCCGCCGCCGTGTCCGGATGGTCGGGGCAGCAGGATTTGAACCTGCGACCCTCTGCTCCCAAAGCAGATGCGCTACCAGGCTGCGCTATGCCCCGAGTCCGGGCGGCGTTTGTCGCGCCGCCGGGCCAATCCCGGCGGCGGGGCTGACATACCCCGTTCGCGCCCGCCGCTCCACCGGAATGTTGGCGCCGGTGCGCGCCCGGGCGGCGGCCGCCCTCAGCGGTTGAAGATGCGGTGCGCGACCCGGTCGCCGGGCCGGATGCCGAGCTTGCGCGCGGTTCCCCCGATCACTTCGAGGACGCCGCGCACCGGCCCGCCCGAGGGAATGACGTTGGTGGAGAGCGGCTCGGTATTCTCCGCGATCCGGCGGATGCGGCCGTCGCCGGTGATGAAAATCATGTCGAGCGGGATGTAGGTGTTCTGCATCCACATCGACACCTCCTGCTCGCGCCCGAAATCGAACAACATGCCGCGCCCCTCCGGCAATTCGCGCCGGAACATCAGGCCCTTGGCGCGGTCGGCGTCGTTGGCGACGAACTCGACCGAAAAGACGTGCACCCCGCTCCGGCTGACGATTTCCACCGTCTGCAGCGGGGCCTGACCTTCGGCGGCGGGCGCGCCGCCGCAACCGGCGGCGAAGGCGAGCGCCAGCGCCGCCATGACGCGGCGCCGCGACAACAAGGGCCAGACCGTCTGCATGGACATCGGGAGGCGGCAAGCGGAACGAGAGGGTTTCGAAACGGCCGGCCTGCGCGTACAGGACCGGCGCGCGCCAGCCGTACCGGCGGCACACCGGGATGTGAAGCAGGTCAGGCCGCGACGGTCAATGCGGTGGCGGGGTCAATGCGAGGCGGGACCGTGCGACCCGCCGTCGGGCTGCACCTCGGCCGCCATCAGGCCCTTGGGCCCGGGTCCGAAGCGCACCAGCACGGTCTGCCCCGGCCGCAGCTCGGTCATGCCGTAGCGGCGCAGCGTCTCCATGTGGACGAAAATGTCCGGCGTCCCCTCGCCGCGGGTCAGGAAACCGAAGCCGCGCAAGCGGTTGAACCATTTCACGATCGCGCGCTCGAGCCCGCTGGTGGGCGTGACCGTGACATGGGTGCGCGGCGCCGGCATCTGCGCGGGATGGATCGCGGTCGATTCGTCCATCGACAGGACGCGGAACGCCTGCAAGCCCTTCGGGCGTTGCAGCACCTCGCAGACCACCCGCGCCCCCTCATAGGCGGTCTGGAACCCGTCGCGGCGCAGGCAGGTCACGTGCAGAAGCACGTCCGGCATCCCGTTATCGGGGACGACGAAACCGAATCCCTTCGCCACGTCGAACCATTTGATCATGCCGGAGATTTCGATGAGGTTCGCAGCCGCATCCGGCGCGGTGCCCGCGTTGCGATCCAACTCCAGATCAAAATCTGCCCCGGGCCCTTTCGGACCGATCCCGTCGGACGCCATGACGTCGCGAGCCGCCGCTTTGCCGCCTCTTGCCGGGCGTTTGAACGAATCTATCGCAACAAAGCTTAACACTCGCGCGCCGACGGAAAAGTGGAAAATGCGCTTGCGCGCGTGCTGTGAATGAGCCTGTGCAAAAGTTGCATCGGATGCGAATCAGTCGGCGATGAACGGGGCCAGCGCATCGCCGATGTCCTGCCGGATCACCAGATCGGCAATTTCGTCGAAATCGGTCGGTTCGCGATTGACGATGACGAGCTTCGCGCCCCTCTTTTTCGCGCGCAGCGGAAATCCGGCCGCCGGCCAGACCACGAGCGAGGAACCGATGGCGATGAAGAGATCGCAAGTATCGGCGAGCGCTTCGGCACGCGCCATGGCCGCGGCCGGCATCGCCTGACCGAACGACACGGTTGCGGTCTTGATGTAGCCGCCGCACGCGCATTCGGGCGGCTGTTCGCCCGCGGCCTCGAAGCGCGCCTTCACCCAGTCGAGTTCGTAGCGCTGTTCGCAGTCAAGGCAGGCCGCGTAGGTCGTGTTGCCGTGCAGTTCCACGACGTCGGCGGGGGCGACGCCGGACAATTGATGAAGATTGTCGATGTTCTGGGTGACGACGGCCGGCACCTTGCCGGCGCGATAGAGGCTTGCCAGCGCCCGGTGGCCCCGCCCCGGCCGCGCCTGCCCGAAATGCCCCTGCATCGCAAAGCGCCGCCGCCAGGCCTCCGCCCGCATCGCGGCGCTCGCCATGAAGGCATCGAACGGGATCGGCCGGGTTTTTTCCCACAGCCCGCCCGGCGACCGGAAATCGGGAATGCCGCATTCGGTCGAAATGCCGGCGCCGGTGAAGGGCAGGATGGCGGCGGCTTCGGCGACAAGATCGTGCAGCCGCGCAACCGAGGTTCCAAGGTCGGAAGGCATCATGGCGCGGGATATTAAAGCGCAATCGGCCGGGGTGAAGAGCGTTCAGCGGCGGGATCGCGCGGCGGCGGCGGCGACCGCCGGGGTTTTCGCGCCAGGAGCGTGCCTCCGGCGGCGCTTGTGCGGGCGGCCGTTCGCTCCCTATATCCGGGAAAGCGATCGCCGTCCGGCAACCCCGAGGGAGACCGTCCTGTGCGTTACCTCCATACGATGCTGCGCGTGCGCGACCTCGATGCCGCGCTCGACTTCTTCTGCGACAAGCTCGGGCTCAGGGAGGTCCGCCGCTACGACGACGAGAAGGGCCGCTACACCAATGTGTTCCTCGACGCACCGGGCGACGCGGCGCGGGTGGCGGATAGCCGCAAGACCGGCCGCTTCCCGGCTCCGGTCCTGGAACTCACCTATAACTGGGAGCGCGAGGATTACGGCGAGGCGCGCTATTTCGGACATCTCGCCTACGAGGTCGACGACATCTACGCGGTCTGCGAGCGGCTGATGAAGGCGGGCGTCACCATCAACCGGCCGCCGCGCGACGGCCGCATGGCCTTCGTGCGCTCGCCCGACCGCCAGTCGATCGAACTGTTGCAGAAAGGCGCGGCGCTGCCCGCGCGCGAGCCCTGGACCTCGATGCCCAATACCGGCCACTGGTGAGGCGCGTCGACCGGGCGCAGGCGCGGCTTGCCTGTGGCGCCGCGCGTGACTATACCTCGCCCCCGCACGTCCCCATCGTCTAGCGGTCAGGACATCACCCTTTCACGGTGAAGACCGGGGTTCGATTCCCCGTGGGGACGCCATTTCGCTGCGCGCCGCGCGCGCCGCCAATCTTGACCGGGATCAATGTCGGTGGCGCCGGGTCGGATGTGATGGCCCTGGAATCTCGTTCGAGGAGTCAGTCATGCCCACCGAAACCGCCATCATCGTGTCCGCCGTGGTGTTCGCCTTCCTGGTGTTCGGGCTCGTTCTGGCGTGGGCCGACGTCTACTCGCGTGGCGCACGCAAGTCCTGAACCGATCCGGACAAACCTTCCAGGCACTGCGCTCAAGTCAGGGCATGGGCCTTGCGGCCGCCGCGCTCAATCGCGGTCGGCGCCTCGTCGCGCGCGATCAGATCGGCGGCCAGTTCGAGGCAGCGCGCGGCGAGCTTGGCGGCGCCGTCGGCGAGCTCCTTTGAGGTGCGCACCACCTCGATATTGCGTTCCATGTCCTCGCGCGACCAGCCGCGCGAATGCGCGATGTAGGGAAACTGCGGAAAGATGAAGCCGAGCTCGGCGAAGAAGCCGAGCATCTGGCCGGCAACGCCCTGGATATTGTCCTGACCGCCGACGATGATGAAGCCGGCAATCTTGTTGCGGATCAGGACGCGGTTATGGGTGGTGATCGCGTTCTGCACGCAATTGAGCCGCTCCGCCATCTTGAAGTAGAGCGAGGACGCCGCGCCCCAGCGGATCGGCGTGCCGACGATGATGACGTCGGCCCAGTGCACGAAGGCGTCGTAGACGCGGTCCATCTGGTCGGCCGAATCCATGAGCGTGATCGAGCACGGCCAGGTGCAGGCGCGCGCGGCCTTGGAATAATAGCCCTCGCACGCGCGGAACGTCAGGTCGTTCAGCCGGATGAGCTTGGTCTCCGCGCCCGCCGCCTGCGCGGCGGAAAGCGCATGGCCGAGCAGATGGTCGGAGCCGGAGAAGCGCGGATATTTGCCGTCCATGGCGGTGGTCGACAAACCGACAAGCCGCAAGGGGCCGGGCTCGCGCTTGGGCGTGCGCGCCAGCGGATGCGGATCGTGCGGCTTGCGGCTGCGCTTGGTCGCGCGCGACAGGTCGATCAGCAGGCGCCCGCCCTCGACCTTGACCGGATAGGACGGCACGCGGTCCTGCTCGAAGCCCGGCTCGCCCTCCCCGGTCGTGCGGTGGAATTTCCAGGCGTGCCACGGACAGGTAATATATTCGCCGTCGAGATGGCCGCAGCCGAGCGGCCCGCCGACATGATTGCAGGCATTGCCGACCACGCCGAAGGTTCCGTCGCGGTAGGACACCGCAAAGTCGCGCCCGCCGACGCTCACCTGCTGCAGCGGTTTCTTCGCCAGGTCTCCGGCCAAACCCAGATCGAGCCACTCCCCGCCGTCCGCCATGCTGCACGCTCCGGTTTGCTGTTGTTACGGTGAAATCGCGATCGCCGCCGGCGTCCCCGGCGCGAGCGCGCGCGGATCGACTTCGATGATGCCGCGCGCGATCCACATCCGATAGGTCGCAAGCTTCTCGGTGAAGGGCGGCGGCGCGCAGCCGTCGTCCAGCCGGTACTGATAGCCGTGCCAGGGGCAGGTGATGCAGCCGTCGATGATGCGGCCTTCGCCCAGCGGTCCGTTCTGATGCGCACAGAGATTGCTCACCGCCCCGACGCGATTGCCGTCGCGAAAGACGGCGATGCGCTCCCCGCCCGGCGCACTGACGATGCGCGCGCCCTTGTCGGGGATCGAATCCGGCGGCCCGACCGCGATCCAGCCACCGGCCCCGGCGGTCCTTGCATGGCGGCCGCGCTCGCGCCAGCCGGCGACCAGATGCGGTCCGGCGACGATGCCAAGACCGGCCGCGAGCAGGATCGGAATGGCGGGATTGCGGCTCGTCTGCATGGCCCCGAGCGCGACATGCATCACCACCAGGCCATAGGCGCCATAGAGCAGCATGTGCA
>WBUW01000165.1 GCA_008933495.1 Pseudorhodoplanes sp. | reverse complement strand
CGATGGCCCGCCCTCACGTCACCGCCAGCTTCTGCAGGTCGACCAGCTTGCCGATGCCTTTGCGCGCGAGCGCGAGCAGGGCAAGGAATTGCTCCTCGGTGAACGGCTCCTTCTCGGCGGTGCCCTGGATTTCGATAATGTCGCCGGAGCCGGTCATGACGAAATTGGCATCGGTCTGCGCCTCGGAGTCCTCGGCATAGTCGAGATCGAGCACCGCGACATTCTTGCAGACGCCGCACGACACCGCCGCGACGTGATCGCGGATGACGCCCTCTTTCGCGAGGCCGCGCGTCTTCATCCAGGCGATGCAGTCATGCAGCGCGACCCAGGCGCCGGTGATGGATGCGGTGCGGGTTCCGCCGTCGGCCTGCAGCACGTCGCAGTCGATGGTGATCTGGCGCTCGCCGAGCAGCGACAGATTGATCACCGTGCGCAGGCTGCGTCCGATCAGGCGCTGGATTTCCACCGTGCGGCCGGACTGCTTGCCGGCCGCCGCTTCGCGCCGCGTGCGCTCGGAGGTGGCGCGCGGCAGCATGCCGTATTCGGCAGTGACCCAGCCGCGGCCCTGGCCCTTGAGCCAGGGCGGCAGACGGTCCTCCAGCGTCGCGGTTACCAGCACGTGGGTATCGCCGAACTTCACGAAGCAGGAGCCTTCGGCATATTTCACGATCCCGCGTTCGAGCGAGACGGCGCGCAATTCGTCGGGTTGCCGGTTGCTCGGCCGCATTCGGCGTTCCTCTGGCTTTGTTCGAAGATGAGCAAGTGCGCTTTTAGGAGCCCGGCGCGCCCCCGACAAGTGATACAAGGCCGGACCGCCGATTCTCCGAAAAGGGGCGCGCATTGAGCCTTTCCGACAACCTCCTGCGGCCGATCCAGGCGTTCCGGCCGGCCTATCTGCCGCTGATCATGGTTTATTTCGCCTATGGCGCGCTCGGGCTGATCGATGTCACGCGCGACATGTGGATCAAGGAGAAGCTCACCCTCGCCCCGTCCGAACTGGCCGGCATCGGGGTCTGGCTGACGCTGCCCTGGACCGTGAAAATGGTGTTCGGGGAACTGGTCGACAGCGTGCCGCTGTTCGGCTCCCAGCGCCGCTCCTACATCCTGCTCGGCGCCACGTTCACGGCCTGCGGGCTGGTCACGCTCGCCGGCGCCGCTGGCGGCTGGTTCGCCTTTATGCGCGCGGATCAGCTTTACGTTCTCGGTGCGCTCCTGATCGTGATCGGCACGGTCGTGCAGGACGTGGTCGCCGACGCCATGTCGACGGAGGTCGTGCGCCGCACCGACAGGGAGGGCGCCGCCCGGCCCGAGGACGAGGTGCGCGCGGAACTCGGCATGGTCCAGGTCCTCGGCCGATTGTCGTTGTCCGGGGGCATTCTCGCGGTCGCCGGTCTGTCGGGGTGGCTTGCAGGCTTTCTGTCCCGGGAGACCGTGTTCCTGCTCGGGTTGTTCATCCCGGCTTTGTCGGTCACCGGCGTCTTGCTGATCCGGGCGGAGACGAGCGAACGGCGCCCGATCGAGTGGCGCATCCTCGGCGGCGGACTGGCGTTCGGCGCGACCGTGGTCGCGCTTGCGCTCGGCGGCGTTCCGTTCGCGCAGGAAGTCATCTTCGCGGTCTCGATGATCGTGATCTGCACCATGCTCGTGTATGTGACGCGCGACATCGATGCCGCCAGCCGTCGGGCCATCCTGTTCGCGACCATCATCATCTTCGCGTTCCGGGCGACGCCGGCGGTCGGCGACGGCTATTTCTGGTGGACGCTGGACGTCCTGAAATTCGATGAGTCGTTCTACGGGACCCTGCGCCAGACCGGCGCTTTTCTCGCGCTGGTTGCGACCTGGCTGTTCGCCAGGCAATTGACCGAATATTCGGTCGCCAAAACGCTGTTCTGGATCGCGGTCGCCGGAACGCTGCTGTCGCTGCCGAGCGTCGGGCTCTATTTCGGCCTGCACGATTGGACCGAGCGGGTATTCGGATTCGGGGCGCGCTCGATCGCCCTGATCGATGCGGCGACGGCGTCACCCTTCGCCCAACTGAGCATGATCCCGCTGCTGACACTGATCGCGTTCTATGCCCCGGCCGGCCATCGTGCGACCTGGTTTGCGTTGATGGCCTCGCTGATGAACATGGCGTTGGTGGCCGGGCAGTTGCAGACCAAGTACCTCAACCAGATTTTCGTGGTCGCGCGCGGCCAATACGTGGAACTGGGCCCGCTGCTGATTGCGGCGACGGTTCTGGCCTTCGTCATCCCGGTCGTTACCATCGCCCTGCTGGGACGCAAGGTGTGACCGGCCGGGTTCTTGAAACCGGCCGCGGAAATGGACAATTCTTGGGCGCAAAGGAGGTCTCCGGTGGCGTCCCACGACATCCCGATCGGCGCAACGCAGGTTACGCTTGCGCAACTGAGCGAGCGTTCGCGCGAGATATTCCGCCAGATCGTCGAGAGCTATCTGGCGACCGGCGAACCCGTGGGTTCGCGCAACGTTGCGCGCATGTTGCAGGTCTCGCTGTCGCCGGCCTCGGTCCGCAACGTGATGTCGGACCTCGAACAGCTCGGACTGATCTATGCCCCGCACACCTCGGCCGGCCGGCTGCCGACGGAAATCGGGTTGCGCTTTTTCGTCGACGCGCTGATGGAGATCGGCAATCTCAATGAAAACGAGCGCCGCGCGATCGAGGCGCAGGTCGCGGCCTCGGGCACCGCAATCGAGAATGTCCTGACGCAGGCCTCCGGCATGCTGTCCGGGCTGACGCGGTCGGCCGGCGTGGTGCTGACGGCCAAGATGAACCTGCGTCTCAAGCATGTGGAGTTTGTCCGGCTTGAGCCGGAACGGGCGCTGGTCGTGCTCGTGGCCGAGGATGGAACGGTCGAGAACCGGATTCTCGGCATGCCGGCCGGCCTTCCGACCTCCGCCTTGTCGGAGGCGTCGAATTTTCTCAACGCGCGCATCCGCGGCAAGACGTTGGCCGAGGCGCGCACAGAACTGGAGACGGCGCTCGAAGCCCACCGCGCCGAACTTGACCAGCTCACGCAGAAGATTGTCGCCGCCGGGCTGGCAATCTGGTCGGGCGGCGGCGGGGAGGATCGCAAGCTGATCGTGCGCGGCCAGGCGCATCTGCTGGAAGACCTCAAGGCTTTGGAAGACCTGGAAAAGGTGCGGCTGCTGTTCGACGATCTGGAGACCCGCCGCGAGGTCATCGATCTGCTCGGGCGCGCCGAGCGCGCCGACGGCGTGCGGATCTTCATCGGTTCGGAGAACAAGCTGTTCTCGCTGTCCGGCTCCTCCACCATTGTCGCGCCCTACCGGGACGGCAGCGGCCGTATCGTCGGGGTGCTGGGGGTGATCGGCCCGACCCGCCTCAATTATGCGCGGATCATTCCCATGGTTGATTACACGGCCAAGGTCGTCAGCCGGTTGTTGGCGGGCTGAGACTTCGGCTTGATTTTTTCCGCCTCAATCCTGATATGCGGGTCATTCGACCCCTTGCCTGACGGAACAAGCAACTGATGACAGAGACTGACGGAGCGCCGGCCGCTCCCCGATCTGAGGTCGAACCGGCCGGCCCGGACACCGGACCCGGCGCGCCGGCGAACGCCGACGCCGAATTCGCCGCGGCCAGACAGGAGGCGGCTGAATTGAAAGACAGGCTGCTGCGCACCCTGGCCGAGATGGAAAACCTCCGCCGCCGCACCGAGCGGGAGGTGGCCGATGCGCGCACCTACGGTATTTCATCCTTCGCGCGCGACCTGCTCGACGTCGCCGATAATATCGGCCGCGCCCTCGAGGCAATCGGCGAGGATGTGCGCACCGGCGCCGATGCCGGCATCAAGGCGCTGATCGAGGGCGTCGAGCTCACCGAACGCGACCTGCTCAATACGCTGGCCAAGAACGGCATCCACCGGTTCGAGCCGACCGGCGAAAAGTTCGATCCGAACTTTCATCAGGCCATGTACGAGGTGCCCGACGAAAAGGTGCCGGCCGGACACGTGGCGCAAGTGGTGCAGGCCGGTTACCGGATCGGCGAACGGGTCTTGCGCCCCGCGCTTGTCGGCATTTCCAGGGGTGCGCCCAAAACGGCGCCGCAGCCCGACGCTGCCGCCGCCGGCCGGCAGGACGCGTCTGGCCAATCCTGACCGCTCAGCGGAATTCGAGGCCGTCGCGGATGCGGCGAAAGCGGGCGAACGAGTCCGGCCATTGGTCGTTGGGCGCCAGCCCGACCAGGCGCACGATATTGCCGCTGCCGAACCGCACCCATTGGACGACCGTAACCTCTTTTCCGCTCTTGGCGTCCTTGCCTTCGAGCCGGATTTCGTGCGCCGGCAATCCGCCGATCCGCAACGGCTCCGAAAACGTCATCCGCAGGTCCTTCAAGCCCGGCAGATTGGTCAGGAGCTGCTGCGAAAAGCGCGCGCGGTCGGACGTCTCCACCGCCGGCACCGGGGCGATCGAAAGAAGAATTTGCGGCTGGCTTAAACTTTCGGCCGACGATTTCTCCACGTCGGTCAACAGGACCGCGCGTCCGACCGCGATCGCGCGTGCAAACCTGAACTGGCCCAGTTCGGAGACGCGGAACGGCAGCGAGGACAGCACCTCTTCGCTCGGCACTTCGCTGCGCAGACTGAGGGTGGCAAGAATCGCGCGGACCTTGTCGTCCGGATAATTTTTGGCCGCCTCTTTCGGAACAATCGCGGTCACCATCGCGGCAAAGTCGTAGTCGCTGTTCCAGGTGATCAGAATCCACTTGCGCACGGACGTGCCGTTGATCGACTGGTCGCCGCCGATCATGTGCGCGGCGCCGCTCTTGGTCAGCAGAACCTCGCGCTTGATGTCGCTGACGCCGGGCATGGAGCGCCCGCTTTCGCGCATGCTTTTCAGCGTTTCCGGATAGACGTGCGCCGGCAGCTCTGCGAACAGAAAAACCACCTTCCGGTCGGCGTCCTCGAATCCGGTAAACGCACGGCTCGGCGCCAGCCCGGCGACCGGCAGGAGCCCGATGCGCGATGCTTTCGGGAATACCGCCTCGGCACCGGAGGCCGCCGGCGACCAGGCAGCGAACAGGAGCGCGAGAATTCCGAACCAACGGTATGACAAAGGACGGTCCTTGAAATGACGGTTGCGATGCGGCCCAATGGCGGCCGTGCGGCGCCGTGCCGGGCGCGGGCGATGTTGACCTAAGAAGTCCTGCCTTAGGCCGTCAAGACACGAATAAGTCACAGGACCGGCCGCGGGATTGTCCGATGATCGACACGTTCATTGCCGCTCTCGACTGGCTTGGCGTCGCGGTGTTCGCGGTGACCGGCGCGCTCGTGGCGTCGCGCAAGCAGATGGATGTGGTGGGCTTCGCGCTGCTCGCCACGGTGACCGGCGTCGGCGGTGGAACGGTCCGCGATCTGTGTCTCGGGCTCGTGCCGGTGTTCTGGGTCGGGCAGCCGGTTTATGTCGCGGTATGCGTCGCGGTCGCCGTGCTTGTGTTTTTCACCGCCCACATTCCGGAATCCCGCTATCGCCTGTTGCTATGGCTCGACGCCGCCGGCCTGTCGTTCTTCTGCATCGTCGGCGCCGAGCGCACGCTCGCCGCCGGCGCCGGACCGGCGGTTGCGATCATTATGGGCGTGGTGACGGCGACGATCGGGGGCGTCATTCGCGATGTGTTGGGCGGAGAAATCCCGGTCATCCTGCGCAGGGAAATTTACGCAACCGCGGCGCTGGCCGGCGCGCTGACTTTTGTCGGCCTTGCGGTCGCCGGCTTGCCGCAATTGCCGGCCGCTGCGGCCGGGTTCGCCGTCTGCCTTGCGGTGCGCGGGGCGGCGCTCCTTCGCGGATGGTCGCTGCCGGTCTATCGCGCGCGGCCGGGCCGCAATCCGGGCGATCTCGGCCTCTGAGCGACAATTCCTCAAACGTTAAACGAACCTAAACCCGGTCCGGGTCAACTGGAGCTCCTTCGACGGGCAGCAGAGGGTCGTGGCCGCCATGAGCAGCATTGCCTTGCCGGTTCCGCCGCGCGCGGGGCCATTTGCCGCGTGCTTCGGGCTGGCCTGCGCGGCAGTGATCGCGGCGCTCCTGGCGCGGCACTGGGCCAATACCGGCCGCACGCTGCTCGATACCGACGACGCGATGCGGCTGGTCCAGATGCGCGACTGGCTCGCCGGCCAGGGCTGGTTCGATCTGCGGCAAAGCCGAATCGCGCTCGCCTACGAGTCGCACTGGTCGCGGCTGATCGATGCGCCGCTGGCGGTGCTCTATCTCGGTTTTCAGCAATTTGCCGGACCGGCGCAGGCCGAGCGCCTGACGCGCGCGGTCTGGCCGCTGATCTGGATTGTTCCCGCGATCGGGGCGATGTGTGCGATCGCTTGGCGGTGCGGCGGCCGTCCGGCGGCGCTCGCCGCGCTCCTGATCGCCGTCGCCGCCGTGCCCGGCTATCAGCAATTCATGCCCGGCCGCATCGACCATCACAATGTGCAGCTTGCGCTGACACTCATGGTCGTTGCCGCAACGATCTGGTGCGAACGGCGCGGCTGGTATGCGGCGGCAGCCGGAGCGCTCTCGGGCCTGTCGCTGGCGATCGGGTTTGAAACCCTGCCCTATCTGGCGCTCTGCGGGGCCGCCTTTGCATTGCGCTTTGTGTTCGACCGCGATGGCGCCGGCGCGTTGCGCGCCTATTCGATCGCGCTGGCGATTGCCGCGGGTGCGTTCTTTTTCGTGTCGGTCGGCCCCCAGCATTGGTTGCGCAACCTGTGCGATGCGCTCGCCTTCAACAGCGCGGCGGCGGTGGTCGCCGGCGGCGCGGTATTGATCGGCGCGGCGCAGATCGCGCCGCAAAGCCGCGCCCTGCGCTTGGGCGCGGTCGTGCTTGCGGCCGGCGCGGCGGTCGCCGTGATCGTGATGACCGAACCG
>WBUW01000164.1 GCA_008933495.1 Pseudorhodoplanes sp. | reverse complement strand
CGCAAGATCATTCTCGATCTGCTTCGCGCGGGCGGCGACGATGCCGCCGACGCGCGGCAGGGCCACCCGCGCCATCAGCAGATACAGCGCGCCGAAAATCAGCACGAGCCAGACCAGTTGGGAGGCGAAAGTGTCCTGCCGGAACGGCGGAAACGGTTCTTTCGCTCCGCCGGGTGCCTGGGTGTGCGCGGTATTGGTGGCCATCAGCCGCTCCGGTCAGCGCGCGCGAACGAATACGCGTCCGCGCGCCGCAGGTTCTGCGAAGGATCAGACGGCGAACAGCAGCAGCAGCGCGACCAGCAGCGAGAAGATGCCGAGCGCCTCGGTCACCGCGAAGCCGAAAATCAGGTTGCCGAACTGGCCCTGGGCAGCCGAGGGATTGCGCAGCGCGGCGGCCAGATAGTTGCCGAAAATCGTGCCGACGCCGACGCCGGCGCCGCCCATGCCGATGCAGGCAATGCCGGCACCGATATACTTGGCGGCGGTCATGAGAGCGTTCGGATCCATCAGAGAACTCCTTGTTGCGGGAAGGGGGAAAAGATGCAGGCCTCTCAGTGGCCCGGGTGAATGGCGTCGTTGAGATAGATGCAGGTCAGGATGGTGAACACATAGGCCTGCAGGAACGCGACCAGCATTTCGAGCGCGGTCAGCGAAACGGTGAGGCCGAGCGGCAGCACGGCGCCGAGCCAGCCGACAAAGCCGAGGCCGCCGAGCATGGTCACGAAGCCGGCAAACACCTTGAGCGTGATATGGCCCGCCAGCATGTTCGCGAACAGGCGCACCGAGTGCGAGATCGGGCGCGAGAGGAACGACAGGACCTCGATGAAGACGATCAGCGGCAGGATATAGACTGGAATACCGCTCGGAACGAACAGCTTGAGGAACCTGAAGCCGTTCCTGTACACGCCGTAACCGATGACGGTTAAGAAGACGAGCAGCGCCAGCGCCGCCGTTACGATGATATGGCTGGTGACCGTGAAGGTGCCGGGAATGAGCCCGATCATGTTCACGGTCAGGATGAACATGAACAGCGTGAACACGAGCGGGAAAAACTTCATCCCCTCAGTGCCGGCGGAGCTTTTCAGCGTGTCCGCCACGAATTCGTAGGACAGTTCGGCGACCGATTGTAGGCGGCCCGGCACCAGCGAACGGCTCGCGGTCGCGCCGACCATCAAGGCGGTGATCACGCCGGCGGCGATCAGCATGTAGAGCGAGGAGTTGGTGAAGGCGATTTCGTGCCCGCCGATATTGGCAATGGTGGCGATCTTGTTGATCTTGAACTGGTGGATCGGGTCGGCCATGGCCGGGTCTGGTCCTCGTCAGATCGCCGTTTCGGCGATGTCAGTTCTTGTTCACACCGTTGCCGGCCGCGCCGGGGCCGGGCGCCACGCCCGCCACACGCATCACATTGAGGACGCCGGCGGCAAAGCCCAGCAGCAGAAAGACAATCAGCCCCCAGGGCGAAATGCCGAGCCAGCGGTCGAGCAGCCAGCCAAACATCGCCCCGACAATCACGCCGGCCACAAGCTCCGTCGAGAGCCTAAAGCCGCGTGCGATCGCCGAAGGATCGGCGGTCGGTCCGGCGCCGGATGGCGGTTCGGCAGGCTGACCCGGTCTGATCGAACCGAGCCGGTTGCCGAGACGCCGGAGCCTCGCGGAAAGGGCGGCTTCGTCAGCGGGCCGGTGCTCCGGTCCATCCCTGTCGCGCGCGCCGTTCGCCATGCTTTCGACACTCGCGGTTGTTCAAGGTTGGAAAGATGCTCCTCGCCGCCCTCAAAGCCGCGCGGACCATACTGACGGGGGGTAGGCGAGTCAAGAACAGGAGCGGCCCGGTGCATCGGTCGAAAGTAGTGTTCGATCAATGTGTTAGTGACGATGCTCCGAGGCCCCGCCGGCACCCTCCGCAGCGGTACGGCGAAACCGTTCGGAATTCGCAGCGGAGCGTGGGATGCTGGCTGCGGCCACCCGCGTTCCCGGAGGTCAGCATGGCTCGTCTTGCCGCATTCGCAGTCCTGGCCGGCGCCGTTCTGGTCGCCGGCACCGCTTCGGCCCAGAGCACGCCGCCGGAATCGGATGCCCGTTTCAGCTTCCACAAAGTCGGGGACGGTTTCCTGCGGCTGGACGGGCGCACCGGCCAGGTCTCGCTCTGCCTGCACCGCACCGCCGGCTGGACCTGCGAGACTGTGCCCGACGAGCGCGCCGCGCTCGAAAGCGAAATCGCGCGACTGCAGAACAGCAACGCCGCGCTGAAGAAGGATTTGCTGGCGCGCGGGCTGCCGCTGCCCGAGCCGGCACGGCCAGAGCCGCCGGGCGCGACCACCAGGCCGCCCGAGCTCAAGCTTCCAAGCCAGGCCGATATCGACCGCGTGATGAGCTTTGTCGAGAAGGTCTGGCGGCGGCTCATTGAAATGATGGGGCAGGTCCAGAAGGACATGCTCGGCAAGACCTGAGCGGATCCGTGGCCAGCCACCTGTCCGCCCCGGAAACAGCCATCCAGACCGTGGTCGCAACGGCTGAACTCACCGTCGACACCACGGGGATCGGCTTTGTCGACATCACGCGCGAGGCGGCGCGATTTCTTGACGAATGCCGCGCCGCCGACGGTGTGCTGCTGCTGTTCCTGCGCCATACCTCGGCCGCGCTGACCATCCAGGAGAATGCCGACCCCGACGTGCAACGCGATCTGGTCACCGCGCTGGACCGGCTCGCGCCGGCCGGAGCGGGCTGGCGGCACGACACCGAGGGACCCGACGACATGCCCGCGCACGTCAAGACGATGCTGTCGGGGGTCTCGCTGCATGTTCCGGTGGCCGGCGGACACATGCAGCTTGGGACCTGGCAGGCGATCTACCTGGTCGAGCACCGCGCGCAGCCCCACCGGCGCCACGTGGTGCTGCAATTTCTCGGCTCGGGCTGGTAAAATCGGTGCCCTGGAGCCCGGCGCGGCGGCGGATCGCATCCAAACGCCTTGACGTCGGTTACTTACGCCGCTTCAAAATGTTGTACATTGGCAACGCCCGCCGTCCGGGCAAAAAGCCACGCGGATTAACCATTGAGCCCATCGACCGAATACCGTCTGGTCATCGCTGACGATCATCCCCTGTTCCGCGGTGCATTGCGCGAGGCGGTGGGCGGGCTGTTCGAGCATACCGACATCGCCGAAGCCGGCTCGTTCGATGAAGTATCCCAGCTCCTCGATGCCGGCGGCGACGTCGATCTCATTTTGCTCGACCTGAGCATGCCGGGCGTGCGCGGCTTTTCCGGCCTCATGTATCTGCGCGCGCAATATCCGAGCGTGCCGGTGGTCGTGGTTTCCGCCAATGACGACCCCTCGGTGATCCGCCGCTGCATGGATTTCGGCGCTTCCGGCTTCATTCCCAAGACGCTCGATGTCGAGGGCATGCGCACAGCCATTGCCGGCGTGCTGGAGGGTGGCGTGTGGACCCCGCCGGACGTCGACCTCAATGCCGGCAACGACGCGGCCTCCTCGGAATTGATGGCGCGTCTCACCACGCTCACGCCGCAGCAGGTGCGCGTGCTGATGATGCTGTCGGAGGGGCTGCTCAACAAACAGATCGCCTACGAGCTCGGCGTCTCCGAGGCCACGGTGAAGGCGCACGTATCGGCGATCCTTCAGAAACTCGGGGTGGAAAGCCGCACCCAGGCCGTCATCGCCGCCTCGCGCATCGAGGTCGGGCAATGGCCGCAGAACGCTTCGGTCGAAGGCTGACCGGGGGCGGCGGCCGCTAAAGCGGGATGACTTTTCTTCGGATCGTCATCCCGCCTGAGCTCTTTGTTTGAGCATGATCTTCTCCGAAAACCGCTTCACGCCTGTCGGGATCAAGCTCTATCACTCGGCCGCCGCGACGCGCTGAATCCGCCATTGCGCCAGAAGCGCGCGCAGCGCCGCCGGTTTGACCGGTTTGTGCAGCACCGGCACGTCGCGGTTCTTCGCCTCGTCGCGCACGCGCACGGTACGGTCCGCGGTGATCAGGATCGCCGGCAGGTCGATCCGCAGGCGGCGGCGCAATTCGATAATGGCGTTGATGCCGTTGCCTTCGTCGAGATGATAATCGACCAGGAGCCCGTTAAGCGTGACCGGGTCGTCCTCCAGCACGGCAACGGCGCTCGTGAGGTCGGTCGCCTTGCGCACGGTGCAGCCCCAGCCGCGCAGCAGCGTCTCCATGCCGTCGAGAATTTGCGGATCGTTGTCGATGCAAAGCACGGCGACGCCGGCCAGTTGGCCGGCATCGACGCGCGGCACGTCGCGCCGCGTCGTCACGCCCGCCGTCGCCGCCGACAGCCCGACTTCCACCGAAAAGCGCGAGCCCTTGGCGGGAACCGATCGCAGCTCGACCTTGTGGTCGAGGACGCGGGCGATGCGTTCCACGATCGACAAGCCAAGACCAAGCCCGCGCGCCACCTTGGCCCCTTCATTGAGCCGGTGGAACTCGCGGAAAATGTTCTTCTTCTGTGACGACGGAATCCCCATGCCGGTATCGCAGACATCGATGCGCAGGCGGTTGCGCCGCCGCCGGCAGCCGACCAGCACCCGCCCCTTGCGGGTATACTTGATGGCATTGGAGACGAGATTCTGCAAAAGCCGCCGCAGCAGCCGGCGGTCGGACCGGACGGTCAGCGACGAGGGCACGAAGACAAGCTCAAGGCCCTTTTCGCGCGCCAGCGGCGCGAATTCGACTTCGAGCTGGCGCAGCAATTCGTCGATGCGGAACGAGACGATTTCCGGCTTCATGGCGCCGGTATCGAGCCGCGAAATGTCGAGCAGTGCGCCGAAAATCTCTTCGACGGCATCGAGCGAAGCGTCGATATTGCTGACCAGGCGCGCGTCCTCGCCGCCGCCCTGGCGCTCGACGAGCGAGGTGACATAGAGGCGGGCAGCATTGAGCGGCTGGAGAATGTCGTGGCTCGCGGCGGCGAGGAACCGCGTCTTGGAGATGTTGGCTTCCTCGGCGTCGGCCTTGGCGCGCGCAAGTTCGGCGTTCAGGCGGGTCAGTTCGGTCGTGCGCTCGCGCACGCGCCGCTCGAGCGCCTCGGCCGCCTCCACGCTCGGCGTGGTGTCGGTATAGGTCGCCACGATGCCGCCGCCCGGCATCCGGTTGGCGCGCACCTCGATCACGAGCCCGCGGTCGGGGAAGCGTTCAAGGAACGGTTCGCTCGCGAACGCATAGCGGTCGATGCGGTCGCGCACGAGCGCCACCGGCGAGCCGGCCCCGAGCATGCCGCGCCCGGCATGATGGCGCAGGATTTCGTCAAGCCGCACACCGATGCCGATCATGTCGCGCGGCAGGTCAAGAATCTCCCCGAATTGCCGGTTCCAGCACACGAGTTGCATGTCCTTGTCGAACACCGCGATGCCCTGACGCACATGTTCGAGCGCGGTCTGGAGGATTTCGCGGTTGTAATGGATCGCGGCATTGGCGTCGTCGAGCAGCTTGAGCGCGGCTTTGGTGGAAACCGTCCGCTTGCGCAGCAAGAGCGACAGCACGAGCCGCGACGAGGCGGCGCCGATCGCTGATGCAAGCAGATGCTCGGCATGGCGCAGAAGCTGGAAATCGGCGTCGCTGTTGGGCGCAATGCTGATGCCGTGCGAAGCCGCAAAGTTCTCGAACGAGATGCGCGTGCGCTCCTCGCCGAGATAGCGCGTGACCGTGGTGCTCAGTTCCTCGACCGTCACCGGCGTGCGCCACAGCCGGAAGCTCGGCACCGGCGTCAGGCTCGAGGGGACGAACAAGTCCGCCTGCATGCGTTCGATGGCGGCCGGCGCGCGGCCGAGCGAGAACGTGACATAGGCGATGATGTTGAGCGCAAGACTCCAGAACACGCCGTGCGCCAGCGGGCTGAGATCGAGGCCGAGGATCGATTGCGGCCGCAGGAACGTGAGCCCCCACGGGCCATCGGTGAGGATCGAGGTGCCGATGAATCCGGCGTCCGCGATATTGGGCAGCAGCAGGGTATAGCCCCAGACCATGATGCCGACGGTCATGCCGGCGATGGCGCCGCGCGCGGTGCCCTGGCGCCAGAACAACCCGCCGAAAAAGGCCGGCGCGAGCTGCGCGACCGCGGCGAACGACAACAGGCCGATGGCGGCAAGCTGCGCCTCGCCGACCGAGCGATAATAGAGATAAGCCAGGATCATGATCACGAAAATCGCGATCCGGCGCACGGTCAACAGCAACGAGCCGACATCGGCGCGCGCGGTGATCAGGCGCGAACGCTGCTGGAGAACGAGCGGCACGATCAGGTCGTTGGAGACCATGATCGCCAGCGCAACCGACTCCACGATCACCATCGCGGTCGCCGCCGACAAGCCGCCGACGAAAGCGAGGATGGTGAAGAAGTGGGATTCGACCGAGAGCGGCAGCGCCAGCACGAACATGTCGCTGTCCACTTTGCCGGACGGAAAAGTCGTCAGGCCGGCGAGCGCAATCGGGATGACGAACAGGTTGATGAGGATGAGATAGAGCGGGAACACCCAGGCGGCGCGCCGGATTTCCGATTCCTGGTGATTCTCGACGACGGTGACATGGAATTGCCGCGGCAACAGGATGATCGCGAAGAACGAGAGCATCGTCATCGCGAAGATCGCGCCGAACTTGGGCGTGTAGGACAGGACGGCCGCGGCGTCCGGGCGGTTCATGGCCTGCGCGAACAGCGACGCGGGTCCGTCGAACATCCAGAAGGTCACGAATATTCCGACCGCCAGAAAGGCCGCGAGCTTGACCAGCGATTCGGTGGCGATCGCGAGCATCAGACCGTCCTGATGCTCGGTCGCATCGATGTGGCGCGTCCCGAACAGCACCGCGAACGCCGCCATCGTGAGCGCCACCAGGAGCGAAATGTCGCCGATCACCGGCATCGCGACCACGTTCATGCCCGAGCCGTGGACGAATATCGTTCCGACC
>WBUW01000163.1 GCA_008933495.1 Pseudorhodoplanes sp. | reverse complement strand
AGCCATTCCGGATAATCGCCGGCCACATGCGCGGGCGCGCCCGACAAGTCGGGGGCCGCGAGACGGTTGTGTTCGCTGTCGGTCAGCGGCGGCGGCGCAAAGCGCGCGCCATCGAACAGATGCGCAATCGCGTCCACGTCGAGCCCGCGCTCGATCCGCAGCATCCCGAGCATGACGGCGCGCGGCGCCGCATCGTCCATCACGAAGGCCGCCGATGCGCGCCGGCGCAAGGCGTCATAGACGAGGCCGGCGATTGCCGCCCGGTCGGCGGAGCCCGCGAACCGGTGCTTCAGTCCCCAATCCTTCAGCGCCGCGGCCGCCGGCCGGCGCGTCGCCCAAAGATCAGCAAGGATGTCGATCGCCGCCGAGACGCGGGCTGCCGGGGTCATGGCCGTTCAGTGCACCCAGATCACGCGCAGCATGAAGATGAGCCACATGACGGCGAGAACGAGCCCGCCGGCCATGAATGCGACGGCGCGCGGCCGGACGCGGTTGGAAGTGACATGAATCCAGGCATGCGCCAGCCGCAGCGCGACGAAAATCCAGGCCAGCGCCAGGAATACAATATCGGCCTGCCGCGTGATCAGCGTCAGGATCGTCAGCACATAGAACAGCATCGGCAGTTCGAGCTGGTTGTGGAACGCGTTGGCGATCTGTAGCGTGCGCGGCGTCCAGTTCGGTTCGCGCAGGGCGATATCCCTGATTTTCACTTCGCCGCTGCGGATGGTGGCCACGCGCAGGTAACCCATCCGGAACAGCAGCGCGAAGGTCAGCACGACCTGGACAAAAACCGGCAGCAGGATTTCCATGACCGACATGACGAGCTCCCTTGCGGCGGACGACCGGCTTAATCGCTAAATGCCGGCCGCGCAAACGCGCGCGGCTTTGAACCGGATTGCGGCCGACGCATACTAAGACGGGTATCTCCCCAGGGACGGCTTCACCATGAACTTCATTCTTGCCCTTCTGGCCGGCATCTGCGGCGCCGTCGCCGGGTTTTTCGCCGGCGTCGGCATCGGTACCTTGCTGGCCCCGGTGTTCGGAATCACGAGCTTCGAGGGTGCCGCGGGCTATTTCGTCGTGCTCATCGGCCTGCTCGGCGGCCTGATCGGCCTCGTCGCCGCGATCGTGCTTGTGCTGCGCTACAAGGCCGGCCACCGCGGCTTCCGCGCCCTCGCCGGCCGCGGCACGCTCGTGCTGGGCGCCATTGCTGCGCTGGTCGCGGCCGGTATCGCCATCCGCCTTGCCACGCTCGAACACTTTCCGGGCAATGTGACGCCGCAACTGCATTTCGAGATCAGGCTGCCGGCCGGCATGGCCGAGCCGGTGCGCCGCCGGGTCGATTTCGAGATGCAGGCCGGCTCGCAGCGCAGCGGCGGCCAGTTCAAGGACGAATGGCTGCGCCGCGACGGCGACCGCTACGTGCTCAGCGGCTTCGTGCCGCTTTATACCCGCACCGCGCAGCGCATCCTGGTGGTGTCGCTGCCCGACCAGCCCAGGCTCCTGTTCAGCATCGGACTTTCGGCAACTCCGAAAACGTCCGACCAATACGGCACCTGGCAGCGGGTGAATTTCGTCGACGACCAGAAACCCGACAGCCAGCCGCGCCGGCCAGGTGCGGCGGAGAATTTCGAAATCCGTTTTCACGTGCCGAAGTGGCAGCCGTGATGTGGGGCGAGGCCAACTAGACCGTGATCCGTTCAGATTGAATCGGATCGCGGTCCGGATTCTTTGGTTTTTCGCGCAATCTCTCGCCGAACCGGTACCCACTTCGGCGGATCGCGCTCGAAAGCATGATCCTGAAAAGTGCGAAACGGTTTTCGCAAAAGATCAAGCGCAGACAAGGAACTAAAAGCGGGATGACGATTCGAAGAAAAGCCATCCCGCTTTAAAGGCGCGGTCAGATCCGGCTCGGATAGTTCGGGCTTTCGCGCGTAATCGTCACGTCGTGCACGTGGCTTTCGCGCAGGCCGGCGCTGGAAATCTTCAGGAACGTCGCCTTGGCGTGGAATTCCTCAATCGTTCGGGCGCCGACATAGCCCATCGCCGCGCGCAGGCCGCCGGCGAGCTGATGCAGCACGGTTGCGACCGCGCCCTTGTAGGGCACCTGGCCCTCGACGCCCTCGGGCACGAGCTTGAGCGTGTCCTTGATGTCCTGCTGGAAATAGCGGTCGGCCGAGCCGCGCGCCATGGCACCGACCGAGCCCATGCCGCGATAGCTCTTGTAGGAGCGGCCCTGATAGAGGAACACTTCGCCCGGCGTCTCGTCGGTGCCCGCCAGCAGCGAACCGACCATCGCGCAATCGGCGCCCGCCGCCAGCGCCTTGGCGAGGTCGCCCGAGTATTTGATGCCGCCGTCGCCGATCACCGGCGTGCCGGTTTTGCGCGCCGCCTCCACCGAATCCATGATCGCGGTCAGTTGCGGAACGCCGACGCCCGCCACGATCCGGGTGGTGCAGATCGAGCCCGGCCCGATGCCGACCTTCACGCAATCGGCGCCGGCATCGATCAGCGACCTGGTGCCGTCGGCCGTCGCGACATTGCCGGCGATCACCTGCACCTTGTTGGACAGGCGCTTGATACGGCCGACCGCCTCGATCACGTGGCGGGAGTGGCCGTGCGCGGTATCGACCACGACCAGATCGACGCCGGCATCGATCAGCAGTTCGGTGCGCTCGAAACCCTTGTCGCCGACGGTGGTCGCCGCCGCCACCCGCAGCCGCCCCTGCTCGTCCTTGCAGGCATTCGGATTGGCGACCGCCTTCTCGATGTCCTTCACGGTGATCAGGCCGACACAGCGATACTCGCCGTCGACCACGAGCAGCTTCTCGATGCGGTGCTGGTGGAGCAGCTTCTTGGCCTCGTCCTGACTGACGCCCTCGCGCACCGTCACCAGCCGGTCCCGGGTCATCAGCTCCGATACGCGCTGGCGCGGATCGGTGGCAAAGCGCACGTCGCGGTTGGTCAGGATGCCGACCAGCCGGCCGGGTCCGGCGCCGCTGCGGCCTTCGACCACCGGAATGCCGGAGATCGAATTTTCCTTCATGAGTTCGAGCGCGTCGGCAAGTGTCGCCTCGGGATGGATGGTGAGCGGATTGACCACCATGCCGCTCTCGAATTTCTTGACCTGGCGCACCTGCGCCGCCTGGTCGGCGGGCTCCATGTTGCGGTGGACGACGCCGATGCCGCCGGCCTGCGCCATGGCGATCGCCATGGCCGCCTCGGTCACGGTATCCATGGCGGAGGCGATGACCGGGATGTTGAGCGTGATGTCGCGCGTCACGCGCGTGCGGATATCCACTTCGCTGGGCAGGACCTCGGAGGGGCCCGGCTGCAGGAGGACGTCATCGAAGGCGAGACCCTCGCGCAGGGTCCCGTTTTGCGAGCGTATGTCGGGATGTGCCATTGCCAACTCTATCCGTCCGGCCCGGCCCGCTCAAGCGCGCTCTGGAGAATCGGGGTTGGCGAGGGTCGTTAGCACATCCGTTGCTACAAGACGAGCATTGCTACAAGACGAGAACAGCCGCTTGGCGCGATGCCGGTCGCCCCGGATCAGGGCTTGTAGCCCGGCGGCGGGCCGTGCTTGCGGATCGCCTCGACCAGCTCCTCGTGCTTGCGGTCCTCGCGCTTCATGTAGATCGCCACCACCCCGTGCAGCGAGGGCACCAGCCAGAAGACCGGGAACAGGAAGCCGAGCAGCAGGCACGGCACGACGAGGATCGCGTTCAGGATGGCCGAGAAGACCTGCCCGTTCAGCAACAGCGCCAGCGGCGGCAGGAAGACGGCAAGGATGTAGATCATCGACGGCCCTCGCGGCGCGGGATGCCCGCGCCGGGCATGTAGGAGCGCCTGCGCCCGGCGCAAGATCGCCGCTTTACCGCGCCGGTGCCGGTGCTAGAACGGCCGCCCCGAATCATCGCCCGCCCCGGTGTCCCCATGAACCGCGAACGCATCGTCCCGCTGATCGTCGCGGTCGCGCTGTTCATGGAGAACATGGATTCCACGGTGATTGCGACCTCGCTTCCCGCCATCGCCGCCGACATCGGGACGAGCCCGCTGGCGCTCAAGCTCGCGCTCACCTCCTACCTGATCTCGCTGGCGGTGTTCATTCCGGCCAGCGGCTGGACCGCCGACCGGTTCGGCGCGCGCACGGTGTTTGCCGCCGCCATCGCCATTTTCATCGCCGGCTCGGTCGGCTGCGCGCTGTCGCGCTCGCTGGAGGATTTCGTGATCGCACGCATCGTCCAGGGCATGGGCGGGGCGATGATGACCCCGGTCGGCCGCCTCGTGCTCGTGCGCACCGTCGACAAGCGCAAGCTGGTCGGCGCGATGGCCTGGGTCACGGTGCCGGCGCTGGTCGGCCCGGTGGTCGGCCCGCCGGTCGGCGGCTTCATCACCACCTTTGCCTCCTGGCACTGGATCTTCCTGATCAACGTCCCGTTCGGCCTGGCCGGCATCCTGCTGGTCTGGCGCTTCATCGATCCGGTGCGCGCGGAGGCGATCGAGCCCTTCGACGGCGTCGGCCTGCTGCTTGCAGGCTCGGGCGTTGCCGGGCTTGCATTCGGGCTGTCGGTCGCCGGCCTCGATCTCCTCCCCTGGCAGGTCATCGCCGCGCTCATTATCGGCGGTGCCGTCGCGATGGCCGCCTATCTGTGGCATGCGCGGCGCACGCCGGCGCCGATCCTCGATTTCTCCCTGCTGCGGCTGCCGACATTCTACGCAAGCTTCGTTGGCGGTTTCCTGTTCCGCCTCGGCGTCGGCGCCTTGCCGTTCCTGCTGCCGCTGATGCTGCAGGCCGGGTTCGGGCTCAATCCGTTCCAGTCCGGCATGATCACGTTCGCGGCGGCCGTCGGCGGGCTCGGCATGAAGACCATCGCCGCCCGCGTCATCAGCCGGTTCGGCTTCCGCCGGGTGCTGGTGGTCGATGCGATCGTGAGCGCGGCCTTCATCGCCGCCTGCGCGGCCTTCACGCCGGCAACGCCGGTCGGCCTGATCGTGCTCGTGCTGCTGGTCGGCGGATTTTTCCGCTCGCTGCAATTCACGAGCGTCAACACCATCGCCTATGCCGAGATCGAGCCCGTCCGGATGGGACGGACCACGGCGCTGGCGGCGGTCGGGCAGCAATTGTCGCTGTCGGCGGGCGTCGCCGTCGGCGCCTTTGCGGTGGAAACGTCGCTGCGCTTTAGCGGTAGCACGCAGATCGGCGCCGGCGATTTCGTTCCCGCCTTCCTCCTGATCGGCGCGATTTCGGCGGCCTCGACCTTTGTCTTCCTGCGCCTGCCGCGCGACGCCGGCACCGAGCTGTCGGGTCATGTGCCAGCCAAGACAAGCGCTCCCATCGCGGCCGGAGAGGACTCCGACCGCCGGATGGGATAGCCAGACCGGACCCGACGCTCGCGGCGTCAGATCGCCATTTTCAGTTCTTTGGCCGCGCGGAACGCGACTTTCTTGCTGGCCTTGATCTTGATCGCCTCGCCGGTGGCGGGGTTGCGACCCATGCGGGCAGCACGCTTGCGCACCTGAAGAATGCCGAGGCCGGCGATGCGGATGCGCTCGCCCTTCTTCAGATGCTTGGTGATGAGGGCGACGAGATCGTTGAGCATGGCCTCGCCCTGCTTCTTCGTCAGCTCGTGTTCCTCCGCCAGGGTCGCCGCCAGATGCTTCAGCGTGACCCTGTTGACACTGTTGCTCGCCGGTTTCTTGGCTGCCGGCTTGGCTTTCGGTTTTGCCGCCATGTTCAATTACCCTCGCAGGCGCGACGTGCGCCGCGTCCCGGATAGGAGATTCGCGCACGGGTGCGAAGCGCCCGGAGCGTTCACCAACAGGCTTTTCTGGTCGCCGGCCGGAAATCGCGCCGCCCGGCCATCACCGCCTGCCGCGATCGCGGCCGATCGGGTAGCGGCCGGCATCCTCCCGGAACGGCTGGGTGAGCATACGGTCCAGCCGCAGCTCGCGCACGTCGCGGAACTGGTCGATCCCGATCGTCATCGCCGCATGGCCGCGCGCGGGCTGCGCACGATAGGTGCCGAACAGCCGATCCCACCACGGCAAATTGAACCCGAAATTGCTGTTGGTTTCGTGCCTGGCGACGGAATGATGCACGCGGTGCATGTCCGGCGTCACCACGAGCCAGCGCAGCATGCGGTCGAGTGACAAGGGGATGCGCACGTTACCGTGGTTGAACATCGAGGTAGCATTCAACAGCACCTCGAAGAGCAGAACCGCCGAAGCCGGCGCACCCAGCGCCGCGATCACGGCAAATTTTATCAGCATGGAAATGAATATTTCGAGCGGATGGAAACGCAGCCCTGTCGTCACGTCGAATTCGAGGTCGGCGTGATGCATCCGGTGCAGCCGCCACAGCGCCGGCACGGCGTGAAACAGCACATGCTGGAAATAGATGATCAGGTCGAGGAGCACGACCGAGCCGGCGACGGCGAACCACGCCGGGACGGCGATGGCGTTGAACAGACCCCACCCCTGCGTCTGGGCAAGGAGGGCGAGCCCGACCGCCGACGACGGAAACACGAGACGGACGAGAAGCGTGTCGAGCACGACGATGGCAAGATTGCTCGGCCAGCGCGCGCCGCGCCCGATTGCCTGCCGACGCCGTGGCCCGATCAATTCCCACAGCGCCATGCCGCCCAGCACGGTGACCGCCACAGCGAGGCGGAATTCGGGTTCGTAGGACTGCAAATAATCCATCTCGATGCGCCTCCGGGCATGATCCCGAATAGGGTGCGGTGGTTTTCGCAAAAGATCATGCTCAAACAAAGAGCCAAAGCGGGATGACGATTCGAGGAAAAGTCATCCCGCTTTAGCGTTCCGGGCACCCGCGGAAACCGGTCGCCAGCACATACAGTTCCGCCGAGCCGGCGCGGCTTGCCGGCGGCTTGACGTGGCGGACGGTCGCAAAATCGCGCCGCAGCCGTGC
>WBUW01000162.1 GCA_008933495.1 Pseudorhodoplanes sp. | reverse complement strand
GGTGGCGCCCGCCCCGATCACGGTATGGATTTCGTCGATGAACATGATCGCGCCGGGCGTGGCCTCGATCTCCTTGATCACCTGCTTGAGGCGCTCCTCGAAATCGCCGCGGTAGCGCGTGCCGGCGAGCAAGGTGCCCATGTCGAGCGCGAAGACGGTGGCATTCTTGAGCACGTCCGGCACTTCGCCATGGACGATCCGCCGCGCCAGCCCCTCGGCAATTGCGGTCTTGCCGACGCCGGCGTCGCCGACGAACAGCGGATTGTTCTTCTGGCGCCGGCACAACACCTGGATCGTCCGGTTGATCTCGGCCTCGCGCCCGATCAGCGGATCGATCTTGCCCTCCTTGGCCTTCTTGTTCAGGTTGATGCAATAGGCCTCGAGGGCATCGCCCTTCTTCTTGGTATCCTCGCCGCTCTTGGCGTCGGTCTCCTCGTCGACCCCGCGCACGGGGCGCGATTCCGACAGGCCGGGACGCTTGGCGATGCCGTGGCTGATATAGTTCACGGCATCGTAGCGCGTCATGTCCTGCTCCTGCAGGAAATACGCGGCATGGCTCTCGCGCTCAGCGAAAATCGCCACCAGCACGTTGGCGCCGGTAACCTCCTCGCGCCCGGACGACTGGACATGGATGACCGCGCGCTGGATCACGCGCTGGAATCCCGCCGTGGGCTTGGAATCCTCGCCCCCCTCGGTGACCAGATTTTCGAGTTCCGACTCGAGATAGGTCAACAGGCTGCGCCGCAGCTTGTCGAGATCGACGTTGCAGGCGCGCATGACCGCCGCCGCGTCGGAATCGTCGATCAGCGCGAGCAGCAGGTGCTCGAGCGTGGCGTATTCGTGGTGCCGCTCATTGGCGAGCGCGAGCGCGCGGTGAAGCGACTGTTCCAGACTGCGGGAAAAACTTGGCATTGACGTCCCTTATCGGCTCCGGCCCTTCACTTCTTCTCCATGACACACTGGAGAGGATGGTGATGTTTGCGCGCAAAGTCCATCACCTGGGTCACTTTTGTTTCGGCGACCTCGTAGGTGAATATCCCGCACTCGCCGATCCCGTGATGATGGACGTGCAGCATGATGCGCGTGGCAGCCTCGCGGTCCTTGTTGAAAAACCGCTCCAGCACATGCACGACGAACTCCATGGGTGTGTAATCGTCGTTGAGCAGGAGGACGCGATAAAGGCTCGGCCGCTTGGTCTGCGGCTTGGTCTTGGCGATGACCGCCGTCCCCGACCCGGCGTCCCGGCGCTTCCGGTCGTCGTCGGCCATCGATAGCGGTACGGCCTGGCGCCGTACCAGATTGGTTCGGATCGTCTGCGGAATCATCGGCGTGCCGAGTTACCAAAATTAATACCCAAATCGGGGAACTCAACCCCCGTCCCTTCTCCCCTATAGCCGACATCCGCTGCAAGGGCCGTACCATTTGCGCGGCATTTTGGACGGCGGCGGGACGGCAGGGCCGCGCCGTCCATGACCGCCCGGCCAGCCGCCGCGCCCGCTATGGTAAACGCAATTGCGGACGTTTCGCGACAAATTTGCCTGAAATTTGAACGCCCGGACTCACCGGATGGCAAGGCTTTGCTGTCATTCTTTTTCTTTGAATTGTGACAAACAGGACCGGATCCGGAGTCCGCAGCATGCTCTTCGCGCGCTTCATCAAGAATCGCGACGGCGGCGCAGCACCTTTTCTGGCGCTCGCCATGCTTCCTCTCATGGGCTTCATGGGCGCGGCGGTAGATTACAGCCGCGCCAATTCGGCGCGCACCGCCATGCAAAGCGCGCTCGACGCGACCGCGCTGACGCTGTCAAAAACCGCCCAAAATATGGCCGCCGGCGAACTGTCCGGCAAGGCAACCGAGGTGTTCACGGCGCTGTTCGACCGCCCCGAAGTGATCGATGCGTCGGTCGGCACCGAATTCCTCTCCCCGCAGGACGGTAACTTCATTCTCAAGCTGACCGGCTCGGGCAAGGTCAACACGGTCTTTTCCCAGTTGCTCGGCCAGTCGCAGATATCGTTTACGGCGAAGTCCGAAGTGCTCTGGGGCATCAAGAAGCTCAACCTGGCGCTCGCCCTCGACAATACCGGGTCGATGTCGTCGAGCGGAAAAATGTCGGCGCTGAAGGCCGCCGCGCACAACCTCCTCAATACGCTGAAAGATGCCGAAAAGACGCCGGGCGACATTAAGGTGTCGATCGTGCCTTTTGCCGTCGACGTCAATGTCGGGACCGATAACGTCAGCGCAACCTGGATCGACTGGACGGACTGGGAAGCCGCCAACGGCACCTGCAGCAAATACTGGTACTCGTCGAAAAGCAGTTGCCAGTCTAACGGCGGCACCTGGACGCCCAAGAGCCACAGCGTCTGGAAGGGCTGCGTCAATGACCGCGACCAGAACAACGACGTGCTGAACACGCCGACCGGCTCGGGTGCGGCCACGAAGTATCGCGCGCATCAGGCATCGGCCTGTCCGACCGCGATGGTGCCGCTGAACCACGACTGGACCGCCCTGCACAACAAGGTCGACGCGATGACGCCGACCGGCAACACCAACGTCACGATCGGTCTGCAGATGGCGTGGCAGACGCTGTCCGATCATGCGCCGTTCAACGCGCCCGCGCCGGCCCCCGACCTCGACAAGGTCATCATTCTGCTCACCGACGGCGAAAACACGCAGAACCGCTGGACCAGCAGTTCGAGCGTGATCGACGCACGGACCCAGAAGGCCTGCGACAATGTCAAGGCCGCCAACATCAAGCTCTACACGGTGCGCGTCATCAACGGCGATGCGACCTTGCTCCAGAACTGCGCGACCAATCCGACCATGTATTACGACGTCGACCAGGCCGACGAACTGAACGGCGTGTTCAGCTCGATCGCGCAAAACCTCGCCAACCTGCGGATCGCCAAATAGCCGGGCGGCATGCGGCCGCCCGCTTGGTTAAGCAAACCTTCCGCACGCGCCGAGAATTCCGACGGCAATTTACAGGTCTGTTAGGCAGGCGGGCGGCGGCGGCCTTGGTTGACATGCACTAACTCTCTTTTTGCATCGACCTTTACGGCACTTTCACACCTGGCGTTTACGAATGCAGGAACCGTACTGGGTCAGGTGACGTCATGACGATCTCGAAGATAATCTCCCGCTTCCGCGCGCGTGCGCGCGACTTCGTGGCCGCGCGCTCCGGCAATGTCACGATCACGTTCGCGCTCGCCACCATTCCGATCATCGGGTTCACCGGTGTCGCCGTCGATTACAGCCGCGCCAATTCCGCGCGCACCGCGATGCAGGCGGCGCTCGATTCAACGGCCCTGATCTTGTCGAAGGAAGCGCAGAACCTGTCGTCGGGACAGCTCAACCAGAAAGCGCTCGATTATTTCAAGGCCAATTTCAACCGCCCGGAAGTCAAGAGCATCGTCGTCACGCCGGTGTTCAACGCGCCGCAGGCCGGCAGCTTCTCGCTCAACCTGACCAGCACGGGCACGATCGACACGACCTTTACCGGTATCTGGCAGCCGAGCATCACGATCGGCGCCAAGTCGCAGGCGCTGTGGGGCATGAAGAAGCTCGAACTGGCGCTCGCGCTCGACAATACCGGCTCGATGTCGTCAAGCAGCAAGATGAGCAATCTGAAGACCGCCGCGAAGAACCTCTTGGCGACGCTCAAGACCGCGGCCAAGAAGGACGGCGACGTCAAGGTCTCGATCATCCCGTTCGACACCACCGTCAATCTCGGCACCTCCTACAAGAACAATCCCTGGTTCGATATCGATTCCATTGACTGCAACGGATGGAAGTCGGGGACCGGCTGTACCAGCAGCAATTGGAAAAACTACTGGGAGGGCTGCGTGCGCGACCGCACCTATCCCTACGATGCGCAGGATAACGCGCCGAACACCAGCGTCGCCGCAACGCTCTTTCCGGTTTACGATTGCGGATCGCTGACCACGCTGCTGCCGCTGACGACCAACTGGACGGCGCTGAACAGCAAGATCGATGCGATGAGCCCGAACGGCAACACCAACGTGACCATCGGGCTGGTCTGGGCGTGGCATTCGCTGACGCCGGGTGCCCCGCTCTCGGAGGCAGCGGCGCCGGCGACCGACCTCGACAAGGTCATCATCATCCTGACCGACGGCCAGAACACGGAAGCGTGGAAGAACTCCAACAACACCAAGGTCACCGGCTCGAGCACAATCGACGCGCGCACCAAGCTCGTCTGCGGCAATATCAAGGCGGCGAATATCAAAATCTATGCGATCCGCGTGATCAACGGCAATGCCAGCCTGCTGCAGCAATGCGCGACCAACCCGACCATGTATTACGACGTGCAGAACGCCAGCCAGCTCAACAGCGTCTTCGGCGCCATTGCGCAGAATCTGGCGAACCTGCGCCTTGCGAAATAGAGGTACGCGATCGCAGCAAACAAAAAGCCCGGCCGACCAGCCGGGCTTATTCGTTTGAGCGAACGCCGTGAGCGCTTACTTCAGCGGCGTCACTTTCGCCAGGTAGCCCTCGAACGGCTTGTAAGCTTCCTTGGCGAGATCGGTGTAGAGTTCGCCGATCTTGGTCGCCTTGGCGACAAAGCCCTCGTAGGTGTCCTTCAGATAGGTCTGCTGAACCTCGATTGCCTTCTCGACCGACTTGGAGCCGAACAGCTTTTCGAGCGCCTGGGTGCCGTCCTCGAAGCTCTTCTTCGAATAGTCGGCGACCTCGAGCGCGATCGCCTGGGTGCCCTTGGAAACAGCGCCCATGGCCTTCACGGTCGCATCGACGTTCTCTTTTCCAAGCTGCTGAATTTCCTCGAAATTCCTGATCATCGTCGTGTCCTCTTCCGGCCTGATCGGCCGCTCGCATTGCCTCTGAGCCGGTCAATCTGACCGCTACAAAATCAATTTATGCTGCATTGCACAAAAATGCAAGGACAATTTTTGCATCGCAAAACGACATGCTAACCCTTTCCGATCATTAACGTTTCGGCAACCGCATCCGCCTAATCTTGGGGTTCGGGTCGTTCCGGCAACGGCCCGCCGGACGCGGATGCATTCCGTGGACGCCCTTCGGAAATCCGGCGCCCCGTTCGCGGGCAGATTCCCGGTTACCGAAGCCGTCGACGAATGAGCCCGCAAAACAAGGAAGGCGTCGGGCATCTGCCAGAATGCCCGCGGACGTTAGACGGGGAAGACCATGTATTGCGTATCGGTCGGGCCCTCGTTCGGGCTTCGTGGCGTCGTTTGCGCCGTGCTTTCTGCGCTTGTCCTGGTATCGGTGGCCGCCGATCCCGCCGATGCGCGCGCCCGCCGGTCGAAATGGAAACCTGCTACTGCCGACCAGCGCTACGCCGACATCGTCGTCGACGTCAATTCCGGCGATGTCCTGCGCGGTACGCATCCCGATGCGCAGCGCTTTCCCGCGTCGCTGACGAAGATCATGACGCTCTATCTGCTCTTCGAGCAAATCGAGACCGGCAAGCTCAAGCTGTCGAACCGCCTGGAGGTCTCCCCCGAGGCTGCCACCCAGGCGCCGTCCAAGCTCGGCCTGACGCCGGGCGGGACCATATCGGTCGAGGATTCCATCCGCGCGCTGGTCACCAAGTCGGCCAATGACGCGGCCGTGGTGGTCGCCGAAGCCATTGCCGGCACCGAAGAGGATTTCGCAAAGCTGATGACGCGCAAGGCGCGCGCGCTCGGCATGAGCCGCACCACTTACAAGAACGCCTCCGGCCTGCCCGACGACGAACAACTGACGACGGCCCGCGACCAGGCCTTGCTGGCGATGGCGATCCAGGACCGCTTCCCGAAACATTATTCCTATTTTTCGACCGCGAGCTTCCGCTGGAACGGACGCACGATGCGCAACCACAACCGGCTGCTCGGTCGCGTCGAAGGCGTCGACGGGATCAAGACCGGCTACACGCGCGCCTCCGGATTCAATCTCGTGACCTCGGTGCGGCGCGGCAAGCGCCATATCGTCGCCGTCGTCCTTGGCGGCAAGAGCGGCGGCGCGCGCGACGCGCGCATGCGCGAGCTGATCGCCGGCAACATCATGCAGGCCGCAATCAGCCGCACGAGCCCGAAGGTTGCCGCAGCGCCGGACCCCGCCGTTCAGACGAAACGGGTGCGCGTCGCCGCGGCGGTGCCGGCCGCTCCGCTGCCCGACCCTGCGCCGTCCAAAGCCGATACCAGTGCGACCGCCGCCATCCCCACGCCCCGCCCAGCCGCGGGCTCGACCGAACCGATAAAGCCGCACGTGGTGAAGACGCTGTCGGTGAAGCCGAGCACCGCGCCGGTCGCCGCGGCCGTGCCCCTCTCGCTGACGCCGGCCGCGGCCGCGCCGGCACACACGACGCTTGCGGTACGCACCGTCGACGCATCCCCGCCGCCGCCCGCGGCCAGCCGTCCCGGCGTGCTTGGCGTCCTCAGCATGCCCGTACCCCAGGCGGCACCGGCCGCCGCCGAAACCCCTCGGCCGCAACAGACCTATGCGGTCGCAGGCGCGCCCGCCGCGGTCCCGCTTTCGCCACCTCCCGCAGCGCCGGCGGTGCGCGCGAAACCGCGCAGCGGGTGGATCATCCAGGTCGGCGCATTCGAGGCCGAAAGCGAAGCGCGCGAGCGGCTGTCGTCGGCGCAGGAAAAGGCCGCCAAGCTTCTCGCCGGCAGCGAACCGTTCACCGAGCCGGTCAGCAAGGGCGACAAGACCCTGTACCGCGCGCGCTTTGCCGGCCTGAAACCGGATCAGGCCGAAGCGGCCTGCCGCATCCTCAAGCGCAGCGACATTGCCTGCATGGCCTTGCGCAACTGACCACCGACGATCGTGTTGTTCCAGGAGTAATCAGCGATGGCGGCGAAGAAGGACATCCTTGGCTTCATTGACGCGCGCCGCAAGGTACGTCGAGCCCCCCTGGTCGGGATGCAGTTTCTTCATGAGCGCCCGGTGCGCACGCCCGATCTCCTGGACGCTGGCTCCCGGCTGCAGGCCAAGGATCTCATAGGCC
>WBUW01000161.1 GCA_008933495.1 Pseudorhodoplanes sp. | reverse complement strand
TGCTGCCTGGCGAGCGGGGTGGCCTGACCGGTGATGCGCAATTCGGCCTTGCCCGCGCGTCCGAGCCGCTTCATCGAGTCGGTGATGTCGCGCATCGCGCGGCTGGTGTTTTCGGTCCAGGACAGCGCGTCGAGCGGCAGGAAGCCCATGACGCCCGCCGTCGTCAGCGTGAACGGAAAGCCGCCCAGCGGCACCAAGCCGGTGATGGCGCCGGTCTTTTCATGATACTCGGCGAGCAACTCCGCCTGCCGGCGCATGAAGAACGCCGCATCGCGCCGGTTGACCGACGCCGCCCGCGCGATGAACACGTCGCGGCCGGAAACGGGGATCGCTTCCAGCGCGGTGACGATGACCGCGGCATCGAGCGGGGTGTAATTGCGGTTGGTGAGGAAGACCTCTGCGAGCGTTGCATCGACGCCCATCGCGGCGAGCTTCTGGCGCCCGATATCGAGCAGTTGCGCGGGCGTGGAATCGCGCGCCAGATTGGTCAGGTTCGCGCTGGTCGAGGCGTTCGACACGATCAGGCCGCCGACGCCGGGGATCGCCATCAGGGCGCCGCTGACCAAAAGGCCGCCGGTCGCCGCCGCCTGCGACAACTGGGTGAGCTTGTCCTGCAGCGGCGGGAAATCGCTATAGGGATCGACGCCGAGCCTGACCGCAAGCTCGCGCTTGCGGCGGCTGGCGCCGGTGAGGTCGGCGATCGGATCACTCTGCACCTTGCCGGCATTGTGCGCGCTCGACCCGAGCTGGCCGAACAGCGAGCCGATGCCGGAGAGCGTGTTGCCGACAGTGCCGAGCGGATTGACGATCAATTGTCCGGCAAACTTGATCGGGCTTAAGCCCGCTTCGGCCAGCGCCCTGTTGAAGGCTTCGGAATTGGTCACCTGGTCGAGTTCGCGCAGGGCCGCGAGCTCGTACTGGCGCGCGCGCATGAGCGCGTCGCCGATGACCTGGAAATCGCCATACGGCGTCTTCACCGTATAGATGCGCATGAAGCCGTCGCTCGTGACCGGGCTTGCGATCGTGTAATTCTGGCCGGCGGCGCTGATGCCGGGAATGAGGTTGGCCGGAAACGTCCGCGGCCGCTCGAATTTTTCGGCGGCGCCGGCCGATGTGCTCAGCGCCGCGCCGATAGCCGCGAGCGACACCACAATTGCACGAAACGTCATGATCCGGTCCCTCCGAACAGAACCAGTCTATTGTCAGGGCTTGGGAAAATCACGTCAAATCAGCCGCTTCCGGCGCATGCACCGCGGCCGTCCGCCGACGCCTCACGATAGCGTCAATTGACGGCGACCGTCCTGTCATCCATGCCGGAGACAGAGCGGACGGAACCGATCCGCCATTCGTCGCATTGTGGTTGACTTCCCGCACGCCGAGCAAGCGGAGGAATTCTGAATGCGAACTGCCGCACAGGCGCTTCATGCCTCGCGCAACATCCTGGCACGCCTGCAGGAGGCGCCGGGCAAAACCGACCGGCGCGAATTCTGGCAGGAGGCGTTCCGCGCCGTGCGCGCGGAAACCGAACGGCGCGCCGCCGCGCTGTCGGCCGAGGACCAAGTCGTGCAGTCGATGCCCGATGCGAGCCCGACCAAGTGGCATCGCGCGCACGTCACCTGGTTTTTCGAGCAGTTCCTGCTGCGTCCGCACGTCCCCGACTACAGGAGCTACGACGACCGTTTCGCGTTTCTGTTCAATTCCTATTATGTCGCTGCTGGTCCGCGCCACGCGCGTCCCAAACGCGGACTGATCACGCGTCCCGGCGTGCACGACGTCGCCGCCTACCGCGCGCATGTCGATGCGGCGGTACTTGATTTGATTGCCTCTGCGGATGCCGGCGCGCTCGACGAAATCTGCCCTATTGTCGAAATCGGACTGCATCACGAGCAGCAGCATCAGGAGTTGCTGGTCACGGACATCCTGCATGCCTTCTCGGAAAACCCGCTTGCCCCGGCCTATGATCCGCAATGGGCGATGCCGGCGCGGTCCGCACACGGCGGCGATAGCGAACTGCCGGAAGGCCTCCAGCCGGTCGGTTACGGCGGCGCGGGTTTCCATTACGACAACGAGCGGCCGCGGCATCGCGTCCTGCTGCAGCCGGTGCGGATCGACCGCGCGCTCGTCAGCAACGGCGCGTGGCTGGAATTCATCCGCGACGGCGGATACGAGAGGCCCGATTTGTGGCTGTCGGACGGTTGGGCGCAGGTCCAGAACGAAGCCTGGCGGGCTCCCGGCTATTGGCGCGAGGTCGACGGCGCCTGGCATCAGTTCACGCCCGCGGGTCTCAAGCCCGTCGACCCGACGGCGCCCGTCTGTCATGTGAGCTATTACGAGGCCGACGCCTTTGCGCGCTGGCGCGGCGCGCATCTGCCGACCGAGGAGGAATGGGAGACGGCTGCCCGCCTCGGTCTGATCGATGACGCTTTCGGCCTCGTGTGGCAATGGACGCGCAGTGCCTATCTGCCCTATCCGGGCTATCGCGCAGCACCCGGCGCGCTCGGCGAATACAACGGCAAATTCATGGTCAGCCAGATGGTGCTGCGCGGCTCCTCCTGCGCGACGCCGGAGGGACATGCGCGCCTGAGCTATCGCAATTTCTTCTATCCGCCGTCGCGCTGGCAGTTCAGCGGCCTGCGTCTGGTCCGTTACCCGCAAGCGAGGTGAACCATGACGGTCCACGCCACGGGACGCGGGCAGCGCCCGGAGGTCATTCCCGAGCAGTCCGATTTCGAAGCCGACATTCTGGCCGGGCTTGCCGCGGACCCCAAACGCATCCCGCCCAAGCACTTCTACGACACGGAAGGCTCGCGGCTGTTCGAGGCGATCACGCGCCAGCCGGAATATTACCCGACGCGCACCGAAATCGGCATCCTGAAGACCAGGGCACGCGAAATCGCCGAGATCATTCCGGCCAATTCCGCGCTGGTCGAATTTGGCAGCGGAGCCTGCACCAAGGTCCGCATCCTGTGCGATGCGGTGCCGGCATTGACCGCGTTCGTGCCGGTCGACATATCGGGTCCGTTTCTCAACCGCCAGGCCGCGGAGCTGGGACACGCCTATCCGCGGCTTGCGGTCCATCCGGTCGCGGCCGACTTCAGCAAACCGTTTTCCCTTCCGCAGGATGTGCGGGGCATGCCGAAGACGGGCTTTTTTCCCGGCTCGACGATCGGCAATTTCGAGCCGCACGAGACGGCGGCGTTCCTGCAGCATGCCCGCACGGTGCTCGGCGCGGGCGCCTTCCTGATTGTCGGCGTCGACCTCGTCAAGGATGCGGCGACACTCAACAAAGCCTATAACGACGCGGCCGGCGTCACGGCCAGGTTCAATCTCAATCTGCTGCGCCGGATCAATCGCGAATTGCAGGGCCGTTTCGACCTGCGTGCCTTCAGCCATCACGCCTTTTTCAATCCCGAACGCAGCCGAATCGAGATGCATCTGGCGAGCGTGAAAAGCCAGACGGTCGCGGTCGCGGGCCGCTCATTTGCGTTTCGCGCGGGCGAACGCATCCATACCGAGAACAGCTACAAGTACAGCCTCGCCTCGTTCGCGTCGCTGGCACGCGGCTGCGGATGGACTGCGCATGCAAGCTGGACCGATACGGACCGGCTGTTTTCCGTCCACGTCCTGCGCACGGAATGATTGCATCCGGTCGTGGAGGCCGGTGGGCAACGGGGCGCCGCTGCCCACCGCTTTTGCCTGCCACACCCCGTGACGGACGACGTGCGGCTTGGCTATAGTCCGCCGGCTTTCGGACAACGCCAACGGACATCAGGGCGCACGATGAGGATTGTTGGATTTTGCGGGTCGCAGGGGCCTCGTCTCGGTATTGTCGAGAACGACCAGGTGATCGATTTGCAGGCCGTCGATCCGGCCTTGCCGGCCGACCTCGCGGCTATCCTGAAGAAGACCGGCGGCGATCTCTCCGCGCTTGCCGCGCTTGCCAAGACGGCGCCGGCTTCGGCGAGGCTTGCGCTGGACGGCTTGGCGTTTGCGCTGCCGGTCGCCAATCCCGGCAAGATCGTGTGCCTCGGCCTCAATTACATGGAGCACGTGAAGGAAGGCCGCTATGCCGACAATGTGCCGAAATTCCCGACCTATTTCATGCGCGGCCTGACCTCGCTGACCCCGCATCTGGGTCCCATCGTGCGCCCGCAAGTTTCCGACACCCTCGACTATGAGGCCGAACTGGTCGCCGTCATCGGCAGGCGCGCGCGCCATCTGACCATGAACAACGCCTGTTCGGTGATCGCGGGCTGGTCGTGCTTCAATGACGGCTCCGTGCGCGAATGGCAGAAGCGCACGACGCAATGGGACGTCGGCAAGAATTTCGATTCCACGGGCGGCTTCGGTCCCTGGATGGTGACGGCCAATGCGCTGCCCGCCGGCGGCAAGGGCCTGAAGATCGAGGCCCGCCTCAACGGCAAGGTGATGCAGTCGGACAATACCGACAACATGATGTTTCCGGTCGCCGAGACGCTGGTCGACCTGACCAAGGGCGTCACGCTCGAACCGGGCGATCTCCTGGTGACCGGTACGCCCTCGGGCGTCGGTCAGTCGCGCACGCCCCCGGTCTTCATGCGCGGCGGCGATGTGTGCGAAATCGAGATCGAGGGGATTGGCGTGCTGCGCAATCCGATCGAGGACGAGCGCGCCTGACATGCCACGGATCGCTGCCGACACGCTGCGCGACTTCGTGCGCGATATTTTCGTCGCCGTCGGGTGCTCGGCACCGGAAAGCGCGCGGATCGGAAAGTATCTCGTCAACGCCAATCTCGCCGGCCACGACAGCCACGGCGTGGCGCGCGTGCCGCGCTATGTGAAGTGGAAGCAGGACGGGGTGTTTTTTGCCGACCGGGTGGTCACGCGCGTGGTCGACACGCCCGCGCTCGCGATCCTCGACGGGCAGTTCGGTTTCGGTCAGACGACGGCGCCGCAGGCGGTGATGATCGGGATCGAGAAATGCAGGGCGATGGGGCTTGCCGCCGTCGGCCTGCGCCGGTCCGGGCATGTCGGGCGGGTCGGCGAATGGGCGGAGATGGCGGCCGAGCACGGCCTTGTGTCCGTGCATTTCGTCAATGTCGGCGGCAGCGTGCTGGTCGCTCCGTTCGGCGGCGTGGACCGGCGCTTTTCGACTGCGCCGTTCTGCGTCGGCATTCCGCGCGGCGGCCGGCGGCCGGTCATTCTCGATTTTGCGACGTCGCTGGTCGCCGAGGGCAAGGTGCTGGTGGCGAGCCAGGGCGGCAAACCGCTGCCGGACGATGCCCTGATCGCGCAGGACGGCACGAAAAGCGGCGATCCGCACCTGCTCTATGGCGATTACACGCCGGCCGGTGCGCGCGATTACAAGCACGGCGCCGGCGCGATCCGCGCATTCGGGGAGCACAAGGGCTCCGGTCTTGCGCTGATGTGCGAACTGCTCGGCGGGGCGCTGACCGGCAACGGGGCATCGGCTCCCGACAGGCACTGGTCGCAGGGCATGTTTTCGTTCTATGTCGATCCGGAAAAAATCGATCCCGAGCATTTTTTCCCCGCCGAGGTGACGCGGATGCTGGCCTTCGTGAAAGGTTCGAAACCGGCGGCGCGCGACGGGGAGGTGCTGATTCCGGGTGAGCCGGAGGAGCGCAACCGTGCCGAGCGGCTGGCGCGCGGCGTGCCGCTGGCAGACGATACCTGGGCGGCCCTGTGTGCGGCGGCGCGCAGCGCCGGTCTCACCGATGCGCACATCGCGCAGATTGCGCTATTGTCGGCCTGACGAAAATCGATAGGGGGGCCGGCCATGGCCAATGTGATCACGATCTGCGGCAGCCTGCGTCAGCGGTCCTTCAATGCCGCGCTCGCGCGCAGCCTGCCCGGGCTTGCGCCGGCCGGCATGATGATTACGGCCGCGCCGCCGTTTGCGGCCTTTCCGTTCTACAATCAGGATATCCAGGACAGGGGATTTCCGCCCGAAGTCGAGGCGTTCGCGGCCGCGATCCGCGCGGCCGACGGCGTCATCATCGTGGCGCCCGAATACAACTGGACGATCCCCGGCGCGCTGAAGAACGCCATCGACTGGGTGTCGCGCCTGAAGGAGCAGCCGTTCAAGAACAAGCCGGTGGCCCTGCAATCGGCCAGCACCGCGCTGCTCGGCGGCTCGCGCATGCAATACCATCTGCGCCAGAGCCTGACCTCGATCGATGCTTTTCTGTTCGGACGCCCGGAGGTGCTGGTCACCTTTGCGCCGCAGAAATTCGACGAGACGACGCTCGAACTGAAGGATCAGGCGACCATCGACATCATCAGGCAGCAGCTTGCCGGGTTTAAGGATTTCATCGCGCGCGTGGCGGCGAAATCCTGATCCGCCATTGCTGGAATGGCGGCAAGTCCGGGTCAGACCAGGCTTGCCAGCGCGTTGACCACGGGCCGCAGCTCGAACGCTCCCCGGTAGATCATTTCGAGGGCGACGTAGAGGATGACAGCCAGGCCGACATAGGCGATCCAGCGATGCTTCTGCAGGAGCTGGGCGATGAAGGAGGCCGCCACGCCCATAAGCGCAATCGAGAGCGCGAGCCCGAAGATGAGCAGGACCGGGTGCTCGCGCGCGGCACCGGCGACCGCGAGCACATTGTCGAGCGACATCGACACGTCCGCCACGATGATCTGCCCGGCGGCCTGGCCGAACGTCTTGCGCGGCGCATGAGCGGCAATGGTCCCGTCGGCGTTGATGTCGATGCCGGTGAGCGCCTCGGCCGCTTCCATTTCCTCGGCGGTGCTGGTGCGCAATTCGCGCCACATTTTCCAGCATACCCACAGCAGCAACAGGCCGCCCGCAAACAGGAGTCCGACGATCTTGAGGAGTTGCGTCGTCATTGCGGCAAACAGGATGCGCAGCACCGTCGCCGCGATGATCCCGATTACGATCGCCTTGGCGCGTTGGTCCTGCGGCAACCCGGCGGCGGCAAGGCCGATCACGATGGCGTTGTCGCCGGCGAGAACGAGGTCGATCATCACGACCTGGAGCAGGACGGTGAGG
>WBUW01000160.1 GCA_008933495.1 Pseudorhodoplanes sp. | reverse complement strand
CGCGCATCCTGGGCGTAAAACCGCCGACCAGATCGACATGCGCGCCCGCCTTCAGCCATTCGCCGCGAACGAGCGGTTCGGCCGACAGCGTGGCGCAGGAGACGATATCGGCCGCGCGCACGGCCGCCGCCAGATCGTCGGCAACCGTTACCTCGAACACGCCGGCGTCGCTGGCGTCCCGTAATAGTCTCGCCAGTTGCTCCGCCCGCGCGCGCGTGCGGTTCCACAGCGTCACCCGCCGGATCGGTCGCACGCTCGCGTGCGCGCGGACGAGCCGCGGGGCCAGCGCGCCGGCTCCGATCATGACGAGATGCGAAGCGTCTGCGCGTGCAAGATAGCGCGCGGCCAAAGCGGAGGCCGCCGCCGTGCGCCAGGCCGTGAGCAGCCGCCCGTCGATTATCGCCAAGGGCTCGCCGGTATCGCCCGACAGCAGCAGGTATTGGCCGTAAAGCGAAGGCAGCGCCGTCTTGGCATTGTCCGGAAAAACGGTGACGATCTTGCAGCCGAGATAGCGCGGGCCGGTCCCGCCCGCTCCGGTCCAGGCCGGCATCAATAGCAGCGTGGCATCGCTGCCGGCCTGCGGGATGGTATGATGATGGCGTACGGGCACGACCATGTCGCTGCAAAATGCATCGGCCAGCGCGCCGATCAGGGGGGCGAATTGAATGAGGCGGGACAATTCCGCGGCGTCGACAATACGCATCGCGCGACCCGGTCCGGCGTTTACTGAACGGGCGGTTGCAGCGACATGCGGTTGATGTCGGTTTGCGGCAGACCGCCAAGCGGCGCACCGTGCGGCGCGTCGAGGCGCGAACTGAGCGTTTCGACCTCGCGCCGCAGGCCGGCCATCTCATTACGCAGGCCGCGCGTGGCGCGCCGGTAGCGGCCCTGCCGCAGCCAGGCCGCAAAACCGCCGAGCACAACGCCCGTGATCAACGTGACAAAAATCAACAGGAACAGTGGCATCCGCACGGCCAGAGCCGGCTGCGCGGGATCGAACGGATCGAACGAAACATTGACCACCTCGCGGTTGGCGACCGCGAACATGATCAGCACAATCGCAAGCGGAACGAGGAGACCGAAAAGCACGATCCTGCGCAACATATTATCCATGCCCCGTCACGAGCTGCCGCTGCATCCGCCGCTCTCGTTACAAGCCGGCAATAACCGCGTGGCGGCCGGCTCAGTCGGGTTCCTTGTTCAGACGCTCGCGCATTTCCTTGCCGGTCTTGAAGAATGGAACGCTCTTCTGATCGACCGACACATGCGCGCCGGTGCGTGGATTGCGTCCGGTGCGCGCCGGCCGATGCTTGACCGAGAAGGCGCCAAATCCGCGAAGCTCGACCCGGTCGCCGCGCGCCAGCGCAGCGGTAATCTCATCCAGGATCGCGTTGACGATGTTCTCCACGTCCCGCTGGTAGAGATGGGGATTTTGCGCGGCGATATGCTGTACAAGCTCGGACTTGATCATCGTCGTTTCCCAATGGCCTCATGTCATCTCGACAGGTCTACCGATCGATGCCAGCTCCGCAATGGTGGATTCGCACCTGACTTTCAGTCGCCGGTCACAGGGTGCCAAAGCGCCAATAGACCGTCAAGGTTCAGACGTTCCGCCGCCGTCCATGCGCCGGACGCCTCCAGTTGCCGCGCAAGCCCGGACAACCCGGCACCGTCAAGGATCGCCACCGCGGCGACGTGCAGGAACGGGAAATCGGTCAGCCGCGAACGAAGATTATAATCCCGTACCGGGGTGGTCACCGGTATCTGTTTCTCGCGCGCAAGATAGGCAATCGCGGTCTTCTCGTTGCCGAGTTCGTCGACCAGCCGCAAGTCGAGCGCCTGGCGCCCGGTGAAAATGCGGCCGTCCGAGACTTTTTCCAGTCCGGCATCGCCCAGCTTGCGGCGATCGCGCACCAGATTCTTGAACCAGTCATAGGAATCCATCACCACGGCGGCGAGCGCCGCACGTGCTTCTGGGCTGGTCGGCTCATATCCGCTGGGTGCCGCCTTGAGCGGCGAGGATTTGATATTCTCGACATTGACGCCGACGGTCTTCAGCAGTTCGTAGAAATTCGGATACTGGACCAGAACGCCGATCGAGCCGATCAGGGACGCGCTCTGGGCAACGATATGATCGGAGGCGAGCGCGGCGATATAGCCGCCGGAGGCGGCCAGGCCGTCGACCACCACGACCAGCGGCTTCTTTTCTTTCAATTGCACAAGCGCGTCGTGCAATTGTTCCGCGCCGGCGGTCGTGCCGCCGGGGCTGTCGATATGCACGATCACCGCCTTCGCGCGCGAGCGGCCGAGACGTTCCAGCGCCTCCACCCGTTGCAGATCGGTGCGGATCAGCCCACTGATGCGCACGCGCGCGATTGCCCCGGCCGTTCCGCCAGACAGGTCGGATAGGGCGCGCGGGGTGGCCAGCGCAAACGCGGCAACGGCTCCCACGATGAGCACAATCGCGAAGATCCGCCAGAACGTCAGCTTGCGGCGCATCCGGCGACGATCGACGATATAATCGGCATCGAGCGACATGACTGGCCTCCGTCGAAGGGCGCCGTCGGGCGCAGCGCCGGGATCGGGAATCAGTGCCGAGATTGCCCTGATTATGAATAAAAATGTCAAAACAAAGAGCCCCGGTTTTGATCAACCGGGGCTCGTCTTTTTTCGTGCGGCAGGGGCGAGCGGGATCAATCCAGCTTTTCTTCCTCGGCCTTGTCGCCGCCCGCGCGCTTGAGCGCGGTGCCCAGAATATCGCCCAGCGTGGCGCCGGAATCCGAGGAGCCATATTGCGCGATGGCCTCCTTTTCCTCCTGCACTTCGAGTGCCTTGATCGAGACCGCAATCTTGCGTGCCTTACGATCGAACTGCGTCACGCGCGCATCGACCTTCTGGCCGACCTGGAAGCGTTCGGAACGCTGATCGGCACGATCGCGGGCGAGATCGGCTCTACGGATGAAGGTCTCCAGATCGACGCCGGCGATGCGCACGTCGAGGCCGCCCTCTTTCACGCCGATCACCTCGCAGGTCACGACGTCGCCCTTCTTCAGGTCGCCGGCCGCGCCCTCGGTCATCGGATCGCTGCCCTGCAACTGCTTGATGCCGAGCGAAATGCGCTCCTTCTCGACATCGACGTCGAGAACGGTCGCCTTCACCATGTCGCCCTTCTTGTATTCCTCGATCACCTGCTCGCCCGGACGCTTCCAGTCGAGGTCGGAGAGGTGGACCATGCCGTCGACATCGCCATCGAGGCCGAGGAACAGGCCGAATTCGGTCTTGTTCTTGACTTCGCCTTCCACGATCGAGCCGGGCGGGTATTTCTCGACGAACACCTCCCACGGATTGCGCATGGTCTGCTTGAGACCGAGCGAGATGCGGCGCTTGACCGGATCGACTTCGAGAATCTGCACTTCGACTTCCTGCGAGGTGGAGACGATCTTGCCCGGATGCACGTTCTTCTTGGTCCAGGACATTTCGGAGACGTGGATCAGGCCTTCGATGCCGGGCTCCAGTTCCACAAACGCGCCGTAGTCGGTGATGTTGGTGACGCGGCCCTTGAAGCGGGCGCCGACCGGATATTTTGCCTCGATGCCCTGCCAGGGGTCGTCGAGGAGCTGTTTCATGCCGAGCGAGATGCGGTGGGTCTCGTGATTGATCTTGATGATCTTCACCTTCACCTGCTGGCCGATATTAAGCACCTCGGTCGGATGATTGACGCGCCGCCAGGCGATGTCGGTCACGTGCAACAGGCCATCGATGCCGCCGAGATCGACGAAGGCACCATAATCGGTGATGTTTTTGACCACGCCGTCGATGACCTGACCTTCTTCGAGGTTCTGCACCAGTTCCTGGCGCTGTTCAGCGCGGGTCTCTTCCAGCACGGTGCGGCGGGAGACGACGATGTTGCCGCGGCGCCGATCCATTTTCAGGATCTGGAACGGCTGATTGACGTTCATCAGCGGGGTGACGTCGCGGATCGGCCGGATGTCGACCTGCGAGCGGGGCAGGAAGGCCACCGCGCCGTCGAGATCGACGGTGAAGCCGCCCTTGACCTGATTGAAGATGACGCCGGTGACCTTCTCGTTGTTCTTGAAGGCCTGTTCCAGCTTGCCCCAGCTTTCCTCGCGCCGCGCCTTGTCGCGCGACAGCACCGCTTCGCCGAGCGCGTTCTCGACGCGCTCCAGATAGACCTCGACCTCGTCGCCGACCTTGATCTCGGTGCCGCGGCCGGGCCCGGTGAATTCGCGCAGCGCAACGCGCCCTTCGGTCTTCAGTCCGACGTCGATAACGGCGACGTCCTTTTCAATGCCGACGACGATGCCCTTGACGACCGATCCTTCCTGCATGTGCCCCTGCGTGAAGGACTCCTCGAGCATCTTTGCGAAATCGTCGCGCGACGGCGCGGTAGCGGTGGCAGCCATAGAAACTCCTGAAGCGGTGTCGCCGGCGGTTGGTGTCGTGGTCGTTCCGGACGCACGGGCCAAAGGTCCCGCGAGACCTGTGGCGACCGCCGCAAGCGGCGGGCCGGCGCGTTGAGCCGTTCGATCGGAACGATGGTTTGGTCCGGTGCCTCCGGACGAGGCGGCGGAACGGGCGATCCTCCAACGCGAAAGCCGGTTAGGCCGGCTTTCGGCCCGTTCGGACGGCCTCGACAATGTCAATGGCGGCCCGGACGGCAGCGTCTATAGCCAAATACGTCGTATCCAGCAAGTGCGCATCGGGCGCCTGCGTGAGCGGCGCCACCGTCCGCCGGGTATCGCGCTCGTCGCGGGCCAGAATGTCGGCCAGTACCGCTGCCTCATCGGCGGGCTCGCCGCGGCCCTGCAATTCGAGCAGCCGGCGCCGGGCGCGTTCCTGTGGCGTGGCGGTAACGAAGATTTTGACATCCGCGTCCGGCGCGATGACGGTCGCGATGTCGCGGCCGTCGATGACGACCCCCGGTTTCGACCGGGCGAAGCCGCGCTGAAAAGCGATCAGGGCCTCGCGCACCTCCGGGATGGCCGCGACCCGGGAGGCGGCTTTGGCGACATCGTCGCCCTTGAGCGCGCTCTCGGGATAGCGGCCGGGCTCAAATGCACGCGCGGCGGCAATGGCGGCATCCCTGTCGCCGGGGTCGCGCCCGCGTTCGATGACGGCCTTGGCCACCCCGCGATAGAGCAGCCCGCTGTCAAGATGCCGCAGGCCGTAATGAACGGCGAGACGCTTGGCGATGGTGCCCTTGCCGGACGCAGCCGGGCCGTCAATAGCGATGATCATTTTGACACCCACCCTTGAAGGGAGGGTCGCCGCGCGCACTTGCGCGCGCCGGGGCGGGGGTAGTCGCAATCTGCCGTTACCCCCCTCCCGGCGACCATCGGTCGCCGACCTTCCCCACAAGGGGGGAAGTGACGAGAGCATGCGGCATTGCTCATGCGAGATCAGCCCCCAGCCCGTGCATCAGATCGGTGAAGCCCGGAAAACTCGTGGCGATGAATGCGGCATCGTCCACGCCGACCGGTTTGTCGCTGGCAAGCCCCATCACCAAAGCCGACATCGCGAGACGGTGATCCATATGGGTTGCGACCACGCCGCCGCCGGGCGCACGCGGGCGACCGTGCACGATCAGGTCGTCGCCCTCGATCTCGGTCTCCACGCCGTTGACCCGCAGCATGGCGGCAGTCGCCGCCAGCCGGTCGGATTCCTTCACGCGCAATTCGTGCAGGCCGCGCATGCGCGTGAGCCCCTCCGCAAACGACGCAGCCACGGCCAGGACCGGATATTCGTCGATCATCGAAGGCGCGCGCGCGGCCGGCACCTCGACGCCGCGCAGCGCGGAGGCCCGCACGCGCAGGTCCGCCACGTCCTCGCCGCCGTCGTTACGCCTGTCCAGAATCTCGATGGCGGCGCCCATCTCGCGCAGCGTCTCCAACAGCCCGGTGCGCAACGGATTCAACATGACGCCTTCGAGCACGATATCGGAGCCGGGAACGAGCAAAGCGGCTGCCAGCGGAAACGCGGCCGAGGACGGGTCGGCCGGCACCCGGATTTCGGCCGGCGACAGCTCGGGTTGTCCCCTGAGCGCAATGCGGCGGCCGTGTTCGCCATGCGGCGTGACCGTCACCTGGGCGCCAAAATGGCCGAGCATTTTTTCGGTATGGTCGCGCGTCGCCTCCTTCTCGATCACCGTGGTCGTGCCCGGCGCGCCCAGCGCCGCCAGCAACACCGCCGATTTGAGTTGCGCCGACGCCGCCGGCGGTTCGTAGACGATCGGCCGCGGATCGCGGGCGCCGATCAATGTGAGCGGAAGATCGCCACCACCCGACCCGCGCAGCACGGCCTGCGCACCCATGCGCACGAGCGGCTCCAGCACGCGCCGCATCGGCCGCTTGCGAAGCGAGGCATCGCCGTCAAAATTTGCCATGATCGGACAGCCGGCCACCGCGCCCATGACGAGGCGGCAGCCGGTTCCGGAATTCCCGAAATCGAGGACCTCGCGCGGCTCGGCGAAACCGCTCACGCCGGTGCCGTGTATGCTCCAGGCCCCTTCGCCCTCGCGGGTCACTCGCGCGCCCAGCGCCTGCATCGCCTTGGCGGTGTTGACCACGTCCTCGCCTTCGAGCAGGCCGGCGATCCGGCTTCGGCCGACGGCGAGGGCCGCCAGAATCAGCGCCCGATGGGAAATCGATTTGTCGCCGGGCACGCGGACGCGCCCTTTAAGGGCGCCGGAACGGCGCGCGGCCAGCGGCTGGGCGGCGGGAGCGTGGGTCACGGGCTTCTTTTCCGGGTCGACGGGAACGCCCTCCTAACATGCTGGGCTTCGGCGCGTCATCCGCGTCATCCGGCCCCGGCCGGTCGCGCATCGGCCGCGTGGGGCGGAAACTCTATTGACAGCCGGCCATGGAGCAGCCAAGTGAAGCGCCGATTTTCCCGGCTTCCGAGGATTCACCCGTGGCAAAGCCAGAGCTTGGCACCAAGCGCCTTTGCGGTTCCTGCGGCGCGAAATTTTACGATCTGAGCAAGGATCCGATCGTCTGCCCGAAGTGCGGCACCACGACTTCGAACAC
>WBUW01000159.1 GCA_008933495.1 Pseudorhodoplanes sp. | reverse complement strand
CTTCAGGATCCGCCCAGGGCTGCAGCGCAAACAGCACGACGCGCCGCCCCTGCCGGACAAGGGCATCGGCGACCGCAAAGGGAAAGCTGCCGCCGCCGCATATGATCGCGACAGCCTCGCCCCCGTTCGCGGGCGGCGGTGCGGTCACGACGTCTCGCCGGCCGATTCCGCAGCGGTGGCGGCCGGGATGCTTTGCCACGCCTTCATCAGCGGACGCGAGCCGGCGTCGCGGATGAAGGCGATGATCTTGGCCACCGCCGGGTCGGATCCGAATTCGCGCGCCACCGCCTCGATGCGATCCTTGTGATGGCCGGGCGTCAGGAAGAGGCTGCGGTAGGCCTGTCGCAGGCGCTGAATGTCGAAGCGCGAAAATCCGCGCCGGCGCAGCCCGATCACGTTCAGCCCGTCAAGGGCGCCGCGCTGGCCAATCGCAAACCCGAACGGAATGACGTCGGCGCCGATCCCGGTCATGCCGGCGATCATGGCGCACTCTCCGATGCGCACGAACTGATGCACGGCCGAATGGCCGCCGAACAGGACATTGTCCTCGACCATGACATGACCGCCGAGCACGGCATTGTTGGCCATGGTGACGTGGTTGCCGACCTTGCAGTCATGGCCGACATGGCAGCCGACCATGAACATGCACTTGTCGCCGACCTCGGTCACGCCGCGATCGTCCTCGGTGCCGGTGTTCATCGTCACGCTTTCGCGGATTTCGCAATCGGCGCCGATGACGAGCCGGGTGGGGCCGCCGCGATACCTGACCGATTGCGGCGGCGTGCCGAGCGAACTGAAGGGATAGACGATCGTGCGCGGTCCGATCGCCGTGTGACCGGTGACATGGACATGGGCGATCAGGCGGCATCCGTCAGCGATCATGACGTCGGGGCCGACGACGCAATAAGGCCCGATCGTGACTTCTTTGCCGATCGTCGCGCCATTGGCAACGCGTGCGCTGGGATCGATGAATGTCATGGGTGGTGTCATCCGTTCACAATCATGGCGCCGACTTCCGCTTCGGCGGCGATCTGGCCGTGCACGCGCGCTTCGCCGCGATACCACCACATGTTCTTGCGCCGCGCGGTCTTGGTCATGTGATATTCGAGCGTGTCGCCGGGGCGAACCTGCTTGCGAAATTTTGCCCTGTCGATCGTGAGAAAAAAGACCGATTTGGACGGACCGCCGGTCGCCCCCGACAAAATGCACAGCACGCCGGCGGTCTGCGCCATGCCTTCGATCATCAGCACGCCCGGAAAAATCGGGTTATCCGGAAAATGCCCCAGAAAATGCGGCTCGTTGGCAGTGACGTTCTTGACGCCGATTCCGAACTCATCGCTGCGCATGCTGTGGACACGGTCCACCATGAGGAACGGATAACGGTGCGGCAACACTTCCAGAATCTTGTTGATGTCGGCCGCTTCGACAACGTTCGGGGCTTCGCTCATCGGGGCACTCATTTGTCGGTTTCTTTGCCGGCATTCACGTGATCCTTACGCCCGGCCAGGCGCTCGAGCACAAAAATTTCCCGCATCCAGACTTTTGCCGGCTTGGCCGGCGAACCGCCCCAGCGCGCGCCGCGCGGGATATCGTCGTTGACGTTGCTGCCGGCGGCAACCTGCGCGCCCTCGGCAATCACCACGTGACTGTTAATCGCGATCTTGCCGCCGAGGGCGACAAAATCCTCCAGCGTCACGCTTCCAGCGATCGCGCAATGGGCAACGATCACGCAATGGCGGCCGATGGACACGTTGTGCCCGATCTGCACGAGATTATCGATCTTCGACCCCTCCCCAATCACCGTGTCACGGATTGCGCCGCGGTCGATCGTGGTGCCGGCGCCGATTTCCACATCGTCCTGAATGATGACACGTCCGACCTGCGGGACCTTGCCGTGACCGGCCGGGCTCATCACGAAGCCGAAGCCGTCCTGACCGATGCAGCAGCCGGGGTGAACGATGACCCGATCTCCGACGATGGCGTGCGCCATCGAGACGTTCGCCCCGATCGCGCAGCCGCGGCCGATCTTTACATGCGGGCCAATGACGGCGCCCGCCCCGATCACGGTTCCGGTGCCGATTTCCGCGTGCGGTCCGATGACGGCCCCGGGATCGATGATGACGCCGGCCTCGATGCGGGCGGCCGCGTGGACAAAGGAGCCCGGCGCGACGCCTTCGGCGGCAAACATCGAGGCCGGGCGCAGGGCGTCCGGAAAAAGTTCGCGCGCGACCGCAACGAAGGCGCGATAGGGCTGCGGGGCCACAAGGAGCGCCAGGCGCGTCGGGGCGCGCGCGGCAAAGCGCTCCGAAATCAGGCACAAGCCGGCCCGTGTCGCAGCGAGCTGGTCGACGTAAGCCGGATTATCCAGGAAGGCCAGATCGTAGGGCCCGGCCCGATCGAGGGCGCCGATGCCGCCGATCGGCCGGTCGGGATCGAAAGCGCCACGCGGCGCGGCGCCGGTGCGCGCGGCGACGGCACCGGCGGTCAGGCCGGTCACGGGTTTGAAGAAAATCGGCTCGCTCATGCCACCAGTATAGCGGCCCCGAACCGCATCGCGATCAGAATCGGGTGCCGCCGCCGAACCGGAATTCCTGGACGCGGTCGTAGCCTTCCTTGGTCAGCGGGATCGCGTAATCGAAGCGCAGCGGCCCGAACGGCGAATCCCAGATCAGACCGACGCCGATCGAGGAGCGGACCTTGTTGGTATCGGCGAGCAGGATGCTTTCACCGGTGCCCGGGCTGGAGACCGGACCTTTGTAATCCCACAGCGAACCGGCATCGGCATAAACCGCGCCGCGCATGCCGACATCCTTCGGGATGAAGTAGAGCGGCACCTGGAATTCGACGCTCGCGCCCCAATACATCGTGCCGCCGAGCGCGTCCTGCGTCGTGCCCGATGTCAGATCGCGCGGGCCGAGGCCGGCGGAGGCAAAGCCGCGTACGAGGTTGGGGCCCATCTTGAAGTGGTCGAGCATGCGCACTTCCTTGCCGCCCCAGCCCGCGATGTGGCCGCCCTGCAGGCGGAACACCGTGACGATGTCCGAGATCATCTCGGTATAGAAGCGCGCATCGACCGTGCTGCGGATATAATTCACGTCGCCGCCGACGCCGGCGAAATCCTGCTTGGTATCGATCATGATGCCGCGCGTCGGATTCTTGTTGTTGTCGAGCGTGTTGTAGACGAGCGTATAGCCGACGAGCGAGGTCAGCACTGGCCCCTGCGCCAGTTCGAGGCGCACCGGCAGCGAGGCTTCGCCGTCGTTGTAGCAGCCCGGCGCCGGATTGCTGAGGGAGCAGTTGTTATACTGGCTCGGCAGCGTGATTTCCTGCTGGTAGGCTTGGTAGCGCAGTTGCAGCGCCAGATCCTCGCGCAGCGTGAAGCCGAGCCGGGTGCCGCCGCCGATCGTCTTGGTATTGTAGGACTGATAGTTGCTCGACTCGCGCTCCTTGGCAAATACGTCGAGACCGAGCGCCACGCGATAGCCCATCAGGTACGGCTCGACGAAACCGATCTCGACGCCGCGCGCCTTTTCGCCGTACTGGACGGCCGCGCGCACATACTGGCCGCGGCCGAGCAGGTTGCGCTCGCCGATCGAGGCCTCGGCCATGAATCCGTCGGCGGTCGAATAGCCGCCGCCGATCGAGAATTCGCCGGTCGAGGTCTCCTCGACTTCGACATTGAGGACGACGCGGTCGGGCGCCGAACCGGGCTCGTTGGTGATTTTCACCGATTTGAAGAAGTTCAGGTTCTTCAAGCGGCGTTCGGCGCGGTCGACCAGCGCCCGGTTATAGGCGTCGCCCTCGGCGATATCGAATTCGCGGCGGATGACATAGTCGCGCGTGCGGGTATTGCCGCGGAACTGGATGCGCTCGATATAGGCGCGCGCGCCCTCCTCCACCACGAACACGACATTGATGCGCTGGCCTTCGAAATCGCGGTCGCCGCGCGGGCGCACCGAGGCGAACGGATAGCCGTATTTGGCGATCGCGATCGACATGTCCTCGACGCTCTTCTCGACCGCTTCGGCGTTGTAGAACTCGCCGGCCTTGATGCGCAGCGCGCTGCGCAGGACTTCGGGATTCACCGCCCGCACGTTGGACTGGATGTCGACCGCGCCGAAACGGTAGCGGGCGCCCTCGTCGACCGTGAACGTGACGATGAAGCCCTTCTGCCCCGGGTCGTATTCGGCGGCGGCCGACACGACCTGTACGTCGGCAAAGCCGTGCTTGAGGTAGAAGCGGCGCAACAGGTCGCGGTCGGCCTCGATGCGGTCCGGATCGTAGATGTCGCTGTTCTTGAGAAAGCTCAGGAAATTGGTTTCGGTCGTCTTGATCGCGTCCTTCAGACGCTGATCGGCGTAGGACTTGTTGCCGACGAAGCGGATCTTCTTGACCCCGGTTTTTTGTCCTTCGACGATTTCAAAGACGAGGTCGACGCGGTTATTCGGCAGCTCGATGACTTTCGGCGTCACCGAGACGTCGAAGCGACCGGCGCGCCGGTAGATTTCGACGATGCGCTGAACGTCCGATTGTACGGTCGGGCGCGAAAAGGTGCCGCGCGCGCGCGACTGGACCTCGAGCGTCAATTGTTCGTCTTTGACGCGCTTGTTGCCTTCAAAGGCGATGCGGTTGATGACCGGATTTTCGATGACGGTGACAATCAGGCGTCCGCCGGCCTGACGGATTCGCACGTCCTGGAAAAGGCCGGTTGCGTACAGGCCCTTCAGGCCCTGGTCGATCGTGGCGGCATCGAAGCGTCCGCCCGGTCCCGGGCGGAAATAGGAACGGATCGTGTCGACCTCGACGCGGCGGTTGCCCTCGACCACGACATTGGCCGATTGCGCATAGGCATACGTCGGCGCCACGACACTTGACGCAACACCGAAAACGATCCCCCCGAGGAGAAAGGCGCTGACGCCAAGCCCTCGTACTAACCGCGCACCAATTCCCATGCGCACGCGCCCTTTGCTGCCCTCAGGCCACCCTGCGTGATCTTAAGACCTTGTTAAGACTCGCCGTTTGTACAGGATTTGCTTCCTCATGCAAACCTATCCGTCGTCCAGTTTGCCTTTGGCCTCAATACGTTGCCGCCATGCCACAGGAAGAGGCGCTTTACGAGCCCATGGTCCGGAAGAAGTGCATTATGTCGTTACGAGTTGCAAAGATCATTAACGCTAGAATGAGGACGAGACCGACCCGGAATCCCATTTCCTGTGCATAATCCGACAGGGGCCGGCCGCGGACCGCCTCCACCAGATAGAACAAAAGGTGACCGCCATCGAGAAGCGGAATCGGGAACAGGTTGAGCAGGCCGATCGACACCGACAATATCGCGGCGAGATGGAAGACCGCGCTTAAACTGATAGTTGCAAACTGGCCGGATACCTGCGCAATCCGCAGCGGGCCGCCAATCTGTTCCGCCGATTCTCGTCCGGCCACGACCCGCCCGATATAGGTCAGCGTCTGTTTTGCCACAAACCAGGTCTCGCCGACGCCCAGACCGAGCGCAGTCAGCGGATCGACCTTCTTGAAAATTGTCTCGCCCGGGGCGAGCGAGCGACGCACGCCGAGAATGCCGAGCCGGTGGACGTTACCGAACGCGTCCTTTTCTTCGCGCAATTCCGGCCGCGCCGTGATCTCGATCCGCGTTCCGTTGCGATCGATCCCAAAGCGCAGCTCTTCGTCGGCGTTTGTCGAGACAATGCGCTGCATTTCGGAAAAATTTGCAATAGCGCCGCCATTGATCGCGACCACCATATCGCCGGCCCGGAAGCCCGCGCGCTCGGCGATGCTGCCGGGCAGCACCTCGTCGATCCGCGCCGTCGTTTCGCTTTTTCCGATCACCATGAAGATGGCCGCAAAGATTACGATCGCCAGGATGAAATTCGCGATCGGCCCGGCCACCACAATCGCGGAGCGGTTGCGGACCGGCTGATCGAAAAAGCTGACCTTGCGTTCGGCCGCGGACATGCGTGCCAGGGCGTCCTGATCGGGAACGCTGGCGGCATTGTCGTCGCCGAAAAATTTCACATAACCACCCAGCGGGACGGCCGACACTTTCCAGCGCGTTCCGCGACGGTCGGTAAACCCGAACAATTCCGGACCGAACCCGAGGGAGAAGACCAGCACGCGCACGCCGCACCAGCGCGCGACCAGGAAATGTCCCAGTTCGTGAAAAAATACCACGATCGTCAGCACGAAGAGGAACGGCAGCAGCGCGCCGGTAAATCCCCCGCCCCACAGGTTCAACGGGCCCAGAAAATCAAACATGGCAGCAGTTTCCCCAATTCTCTTCAGAGCGGACTAGCGGTCCTTTGCGGCGAATTCCGGCAGGAGCGCCGTCGCAAGCGAGCGGGCGGTCTGGTCCACGGCTAGCGCCTCGTCGATCGTGGCCGGTTCCTTCAGGACGCCATTGCGCACGGCGGCATCAAGGGTCCGCTCCACCAACGCGGCAATGGCGGCGAATCCGAGGCGCCCGTCGAGAAACGCGCACACGGCAATCTCGTTGGCCGCATTGAGCACGGTCGGAGCGGCACCGCCGGCTTCGAGCGCGCTGCGCGCAAGGGCGAGCGCCGGGAAACGCCTGGTATCCGGCTGCTCGAATTCGAGACGTCCAACTTTGGTCCAATCGAGCCGTGCCGCCGAGGACGAAAGCCGATCCGGCCAGGCGAGGCAATGGGCGATCGGCACCCGCATGTCGGGAGGTCCGAGCTGCGCGATGGTCGAGCCGTCCCGGAATTCCACCAATCCATGCACGATCGATTGCGGATGGACCAGCACATCGATGCGCGCAGAAGGGATCGCAAACAGGTGGTGGGCCTCGATCAGTTCCAGGCCTTTGTTCATCAGCGTGGCGGAATCAATCGTCACCTTGGCGCCCATCGACCAGTTCGGATGTCGCAGGGCCTGATCCTTGGTCGCCGCCCGGATCGCTTCAACAGGCCAGGTCCGGAACGGGCCGCCGGAAGCGGTCAAGACGATCCGCTCGACGTCGTCGCGGCGTCCGCTGCCGAGCGCCTGGAAAATCGCGTTGTGCTCCGAATCCACCGGCAGCAGCGTCGCG
>WBUW01000158.1 GCA_008933495.1 Pseudorhodoplanes sp. | reverse complement strand
GATGCGCGCATCGTGCGCAGCGGTCGAGGCCGCCGCGATCAGCCGGGCGGCCGAGTGCTGATCGCCGTCCCAGGCCGATGCATCCGCGGCCCGAACCGACGGTGCCAGGCCGAGAATCGGCAGCGCAACAATTGTGGCAAAAATGGCAGGAACGGGTCTCATGCAGCACCGGGTCATGGCGTCCGTTTAAGCGCAGCGCTCTGAAATCGCCACTGAATTCGTCGTGAAGACGCGGTCAAGTTTCGTTTGCAAGACAAAATCTAGGCGCTAACCTTCCGTTATGAAGATGCTTCGCAGGAATTTGGACAGGAAGCCGGGCCGCGGCTACCTCGACGGCCAGATGCTGGTCGCGATGCCGGGCATGAACGACGACCGGTTCGCGCGCGCCGTGGTCTATGTCTGCGCACATTCCTCGGAAGGCGCCATGGGCATCGTGGTCAATCAGCCGGCCCCCAACATCAATTTTCCGGACCTGCTGGTGCAACTGCAGGTGATCCCGGAGACGGATCTGATCCGCGTCGAGGCGGGCGACGAGATCCGCATTCTCAAGGGCGGGCCGGTGGAAACCGGGCGCGGCTTCGTCCTGCATTCGGCCGATTTCTTCATCGAGAATTCGACGCTGCCGATCGACGAGGGCATTTGCCTCACCGCCACGCTCGACATCCTCAAGGCGATCGCCAAGGGTCGCGGGCCGGCGAACGCCGTGCTCGCGCTCGGCTATGCCGGCTGGGCGCCGGGGCAGCTTGAGACCGAAATCCAGGCCAATGGCTGGCTGCATTGTCCCGCCGATGTCGACCTGATTTTCGGCGCCGACACCGACACCAAATATTCCCGCGCGATGAAAAAAATCGGCATCGATCTCGCCAAATTGTCGAGCGACGTCGGCCACGCCTGAACGGCCGCCGCGCGCGTCGCGGGCGGCCGGTTGTCGCCGTCAGCGCGCCATTTCGAGCTGATCGCCGAGCAGGAGCTTGCCGGCCTGTTCCGCCGTCATCGGCTGGCCGAACACGAAGCCCTGCGCATATTCGCAGCCGAGCTGGTAGAGCTCGACCGCGTCGGAGTCGGTCTCGGCGCCCTCGGCCACTACCTCCATGCCGAGATCGTGCGCCATCGCGATGATCGAGCGCAGGATGACCGGGCGGGTGCCGCGCGCGCTAGTGCGCACGAACGACTGGTCGATCTTGATCGTGTCGAACGGAAAGCGCTGCAGATAGGCGAGCGAGGAATGGCCGGTGCCGAAATCGTCGAGCGAGAGCCCGGCGCCGAGTTCGCGGATGCGCATCAGCATCTGCGCGGCGTGTTCGGGGTTTTCCATGACCAGCGACTCGGTCAGTTCGAGCTTGAGCGTTCCGCGCAAGACCGAGCAGCGTGAGAGCACCGACCGCAGGTCGTGGATCAGATCCTGCCGCAGCAATTGCCGCGAGGAGACATTGACGCTGGTGAAGATCGCCTGATGCGCGCGCATCGAGCGCTGCCAGAGATGGAGCTGGCGGGCGGCGCGCTCGAGCGCGAACATGCCGAGATCGACGATCAGGCCGATTTCCTCGGCGATGGAAATGAATTCGGCCGGCGACATCCGGCCCATCTTGGGATGGTCCCAGCGCGCGAGCGCCTCGAAGCCGGCGATGGTGCGATCCTCCAGGCGTACGATCGGCTGGTAGAGGAGCGTGAGCTCGTCGCGCTCAAGCGCGCGGCGCAGTTCCGATTCCAGTGTCAGGCGGTCGGTCTTGCGCGTGCGCATGGCGGTCTTGAACACCTCGATGCGGTCGCCGCCGATGCGCTTGGCGTGATACATGGCGAGTTCGGCGTCTTTGAGGATCTCCTCGCTGCGCACGGTCTGCTGGTCGGCGAGCGCAAGCCCGATCGAGGCGGTCAGGAATATCTCGCGTTCGTTGAAGGCGATCGGCGCGCGCAGCGTGCGGCGGATGGTTTCGGCAAACGCGATGATGCGCGCGGGATCGCGCTCCGACAATAGCAGCAGCGCGAACTGGTCGCCGGAAATGCGCGACAGCGTATCCTGCGGCTTGAGCAGGCGGGCGAGCCGCCGCGCCAGCGTCAGCAGAATCGAATCGCCGACCGCAATGCCGACCGAATCGTTGACCTGCTTGAAGCGATCGAGGTCGATCACCATGATGGTCGGGCGCAGCACCGAATCGGATTTTGCAAGCGCGAGCACTGCCTCGAAGCGGTCGAGAAAGAGCTGCCGGTTCGGCAGCCCGGTCAGGTTGTCGTGGACGGCGTCGTGCAGGAGACGCTCTTCGGCATTCTTGAAGTCGGTGACGTCGGTCAGCGTGCCGACGATGCGCACTACCTCGCCGTCGGAGCCGACCACCGGTCGCGCCTTGAGCGCCAGCCACAGATAATGCCCGTCCTGCATGCGCAGCCGGAATTCCTGCATCAGGCGTCCGCGCCGCTGCTCGATCATGCTGTCGAGCGAGGCGCGGAAGCGGTCGCGGTCGAGCGGGTGCAGGATATCCAGCCAGGTCGCGGCCGGGCCTTCCAGCGCGCCGCGCTTGAGGCCGAGCAGGTGTTCGGTCTCCGGGCTGGTGAACACCTTGTCGGCCGACACGTCCCAGTCCCAGATCATGTCGCCGGCGCCGGTCAGCGCGAGCGCGCGGCGCTCGACGTCGGAGACGATGCCTTGCGTGATCGAGCCGGCGAAAGCGTGCTGCATGACCGTGAATCCGATCAGCATCACGATCAGCACAAGGCCGCCGAGCAAAGCGGGTCCCACGATGTCGTTGGTGATCAGGCCGGAAATGGTGAGGCCGGCGGCAAAGGCCCAGACCACGAGCAGGAACCAGGTCGGGATCAGCAGTACCGCGCGATCGAAGCCGTGCGTCGACAGATAGATCACGATGCCGAAGCCGAGGAACGCCACTGCCGCAAGCGAGAAGCGCGCGATGCCGGACGCCACCGCCGGATCAAACAAAGCGAGCGCGACCAGCATGGCCAGGCCGCCCAGCCAGGCGATGGTGATGTGCGCGTAGCGCACGTGCCAGCGCGCGAGATTGAGATAGGCGAACAGGAACACCAGCAGGGTCGCCGCCAGGATCGCCTCGCCGATCGCGCGCCAGACGCGCTCGGCGCCGGCCGACATGTCGAACACCTTGCCCCAGAACCCGAAATCGATGCCGATATAGACGAGCACCGCCCAGCCGAGCGCGGCGGCGGCGGGAAACATCACGCTGCCCTTGACCACGAACAGGATGGTCAGGAACAGCGCCAGCAGGCCGGCAATGCCGATGACGATCCCGTAATAGAGCGTGAAGGAATTGATCTTGTCCTTGTAGGCGTCGGGCTCCCACAGATAGAGCTGCGGCAGCGTGTCGGTGCGCAGTTCCACGACATAGGTGATGACCGAGCCGGGATCGAGCGTGATGCGGAATACGTCGGCGGTCGCGCTGTCCTGCCGCTCCGGGCGCTCGCCGGAACTCGGCGTGATGCCGACCACGCGCGACAGGCCGAGATCGGGCCAGAACATGCCGGAGCCGACCATGCGGTAATGCGGCACGACGATGAGGCGGTCGATCTGCTCGTCGCCGGTATTGGCGAGCGCGAACACCGCCCAGTTCGTGCTGCTCTCGCGCCCGCGCACCTCGATGCGGCGGATGATGCCGTCCGGCCCCGGCGCGGTGGAAACCTGGATGCGGTCGGCCTCGGTGCGCTGGCGGTCGAGCGCGCCGGTCAGGTCAATGGCGGGGGCATCGATGCGGACATTGACGGCCTCGACCGCGCGCGCCGGCGTGCCCGTCCAGGCGAGCATTGCTGCCACCACCGCCGCAGCCGAAAAGCGCAAACTCCGCAAACCACGCCCTCCGGCTATCAGTGTCCTCAAACCGCGTCCCGGCAAGCCGGAAGCCGCGCATCGTCCCTACCAACGGTCCCCATTTGCGCCAATTTCACGGCAGCCGGTGCCGCTTCGGCCGGCCCGGCCTGCGGACCGCGATGCGGCCGGCGGCGAAAGAGGGGGAGCGGCCGCATCGTTCCCTCAGACCGTCAGGACGATTTTGCCGATATGGACGCTCGATTCCATGCGGGCATGGGCGGCGGCCGCCTCGCGCAGCGGGAAGGTGGAATCCATCACCGGCCGGATCGTGCCGGCCGCCACCAGCGGCATGACCATCTCTTCGACCGCGCGGGCGATCGCGCCCTTGTCGGCGACCGAGCGCGAGCGCAGCGTCGATCCGGTGTGGTGCAGGCGCTTGAGCATGATGCGGCGGAAATCGACGGTTGCTTTCGGGCTTCCCTGGAAGGCGATCTGCACGATGCGCCCTTCGACCGCGGCGGCCTCGTAATTGCGCTCGATATAGTCGCCCCCGACTATGTCCAGAATAACATTGGCGCCGGCCCCGCCGGTCGCTTCCTTGCTGGCCTTGACGAAGTCTTCGCGCTTATAGTTAACGGCGAAATCGGCGCCGAGCTTGCGGCAGGCCTCGCATTTTTCCTCGCTGCCGGCGGTGACAATCACGCGCGCGCCGAACGCCTTGCCGAGCTGGATCGCGGTGGTGCCGATCCCCGACGATCCGCCATGCACGAGCAGCGTCTCGCCGCGCTTGAGTGCGCCGCGCTCGAACACATTGTGCCAGACCGTGAAGAACGTCTCCGGCATGGCGGCGGCTTGCGTCATCGCATAGCCTTTGGGGACCGCGAGGGCATGGCTTTCGTGCGCCAGGCAATATTGCGCATAGCCGCCGCCGACCACGAGCGCGGCGACGTTGTCGCCGACCGACCAGCGCGCCGCACCCGCTCCGAGCGCGGCCACCTCGCCGGCGATTTCGAGCCCGGGAATGTCGGGCGCGCCCGGCGGCGGCGGATAAAGGCCCTGGCGCTGCATGACGTCGGGCCGGTTGACGCCGGCGGCCGCGACCCTGACGAGGATTTCGCCCGGGCCGGGTGTCGGCACCGGCCGCTCCTGGGCAACGAGAACTTCCGGCCCGCCCGGGGCCTTGATGCCGATGGCGGTCATGGTCGTGGGCAGGCTTGTCATTGCTGGCTTGTCCTTGGCGCGGGGCGCATGGTCGGCGTATCCGCTTCTGTTTAGTCGCGGGGCTCCGGTGTGACAACCCGCGCCGGCACCGCTAAAGCGGGATGACTTTTCTTCGAACCGTCGCCCCGCTTTAGTTCTTTGTTCGAGCGTGATCTTTTCCGAAAACCGCTTCACATTTTTCGGGATCATGCTCTAGATTTTCGGGCATTTCGCGAGGTGAACCATGCCGCCATTCGACGACGACGACCGCCCCAAGAAGATCGTGCACGAGATCGGGCAGGATTTGTCGTTGATCTCGGTCGCCGAATTGCGCGGGCGCATCGCGCTGTTGCGCGAGGAGATTGCGCGGCTGGAAGCCGACATCGCGAAGAAGGAGAATTCGCGCAGCGCGGCCGACCAGGTCTTCAAGAAGTAGCTGCGACGAAAGCTGCACGTTAACGATTGCGGCGACACACCGCGTCTGATGCGCGTGCGTGATGCGCGCAATTGTCGCCGGCGCGCTTACAAAATATTTCTCATTTAACTTAAAGTTAAGCTTTCTCGAATATTAGTGGCATTGTCCATCTTCTGGACATCGAGTGGCTCCTGTCCACTCTGTTTGACGCCTCCCTGTTATCAAACTCGAGCCGCCGGAAACGGCGGCTCTTTTTTGTCCCGAATTGGGTCAGCTTCGCTGACATGGCGTGAAACCATGTCGCGAGGTTTTCCTATTCGTTTACTTTACCGGTTTGCGCGCCCATGCCTATCTTGCCGCCGTTGAGTGGGTAGGGCGTATCGCAATGTCAGAACAATCGCTCCCGGGACCGGTGTCCTTCAAGGAACGGCTTGCCGGTTCGCCGGCATTCACGACCCTCTTCCGCGACGGCATGGCGCTGGTCGAAGAAACCGCCGCCTATCTCGACGGCCCCGGACGCGAGGAATCGCGCCAGCTCAAGCGCGCCGCGGCATTGACCTATGCCACCGAGAGCATGCGGCTGACCACGCGGCTGATGCAGCTCGCGTCCTGGCTGCTGCTGCATCGCGCGGTGAAGGAAGGCGAGATGTCGCTTGCGCAGGTCAACCAGGAAAAGACCAAGGTGAAACTCGCGGCGGCCGATGTCGCCGATGAAGAGACGTTGAAGGTTCTCCCCGAGAAGCTCGTGACGCTGATTCATCGCTCGCGCCGCCTGCAGGACCGGGTACGGCGTCTCGACGCCACCATTCACGGCCCCGACAGGCCGGCGCCGAGCCGCGCCAATCCGGTCGAACGCCAGATCGACCTTCTGAAAGCGGCGTTTCACACCATGGACGAGCGCTGAAGCGCCGCCGTCGGAAACGCAACTGACGCGCCTCGTTCGTTGCCCATCCGCGCGCTCGGGAATCCAGCGAGCATCGCGCCTGATCTCGGCCTGCGCGGTGACGAACGGAAAACGCAGCATATCGACGTCAAACGTTCATGCCGGACCAGGCCCGTTCCGATTGAATCGGATCATGGTCTGGCATCCCTCATCTTCTCGCGCGATCGTGCGCCGAGCCGGTTGGCGCCGCGGCAGATCGGGTTGCCGGCAGGGGGGGCGCATCGCGTGCAACAAAAAAGCCCCCGTGCGCGGGGGCTTTTTGCTGTTGACGCCAATCGGGCCGGCTTGCCGGGATTATTTCTTTTCCTTGATGAAGCCGGAGAACTTCTTCTGGAAGCGCGACAGGCGCCCGCCGCGGTCGACGAGCTGCTGGGCGCCGCCGGTCCAGGCCGGATGCGACTTCGGATCGATATCGAGGTTCAGCGTGTCGCCCTCCTTGCCCCAGGTCGAGCGGGTCGTGAACTCGGTGCCGTCGGTCATGACGACCTTGATCGTATGATAGTTCGGATGGATATCGCTTCTCATGACGGGTTCCGGCGCGGGGACCGCGCGACAGGCCTTCGATGCGGTTGAATTCGCGCGCTCTATAGCGCACCCGCCGGGGTGAGACAAGCGCGGCCCGGACGATTGCAACCGCGGCCGCAGCGGGCCATTGTCCGCCCGCGTCCGGGGTGCGGCGCACAGGAGAAACGGGGCTCATGGCGGCGTTTTTTGGCGATCGTACGGGGGAGGGCGGGGGAT
>WBUW01000157.1 GCA_008933495.1 Pseudorhodoplanes sp. | reverse complement strand
GCCGGCGGCCCCGCCGCCGCGCAGGATGTGCGCGGCCTTGAAAACTGTTCCGCCGAAAAGCAGATCGATCGGCGCACCTCCTGCCTGCAGGCCAATGTCGATTACCTGCAGCAGGCGCTGCAGAAGACGATGCGCGAGACCCGGCAGAAGATGAATGCGGCGCAGGCGCAGATCGCCGCATTGCACGCGGAGGCCGCGAGCCTGGCGCGGGCAATCGGCGAACTGCGCAGGAAGCTGGACGAACTGGACGCAAAGAAACCGGCGGCCGAACCGGAAAAGTAAGGCCGGGCGCCGTTGCGACGGCGACCGGCCGGTACCGCGCGCCCGGACCATGATCCGTTCGGATTGCGTCGGATCATGGTCCGGGTTTTTCGATTTTTGCACGATCTTGCGCCGGACCGCTGCCCGCGTCGGCGGATCGCGCTCTACGGCGCGCGCCGCTTGCGGCCGTCGATCATCGCCTTCACCAGGTTTTCGCGATGCTCGAAGCTCGCAAACAGAACGCCGAGCACATGAAAGAGAACGAGGCCGAGGGTGAAATTGGCCGCCGTTTCGTGGACCTCCTCGATCCACTTCGCGCCCCAATAGGTATCGGTCGTCATCAGGTAGCCGGTCAGGCTGGTGGCGGCCAGGCTCAGTATGAGCGCCACGACCATGGCGCCGCCGGCGGGATTGTGGCCGAGATGGCGCGGCGCGCGGAACAGCATCGCGTCGCGCAGATACGCGATCACCTCGCGCGGCGAGCGGACAAAGTCGCCAAAGCGGGCATGGCGCGGGCCGACGAAACCCCACACGATGCGCAACGCCAGCAGGCCGGCGATGAAATAGCCGGCGGCGACATGAACCTTCTCGATCTCGTCGCCGGTCGCATAGGCGAGCGCGAAAGCGGCGACCAGCGACCAGTGGAACAGCCGCACGAACGGATCCCAGACCCTGACCGTCGCCGGTGGCGTTGCGCCACCGGCCGCGATCGTCTCGTTTACGATCGTCATTGCCGCCACCTCAGTCCTGGCCGACAATTTCGCCGCTCGACGGATCGATGAACAGCTCGACGCGGTTTCCGTTCTTGTCGATGGTGTAGATTTCGCCGCACGCCGCTTTCAGTTTGGTCTTGCGGACCTTGTAGCCGAGCGCCTCGACTTTGGCCTGCAGCACGTTCATCGGCAGCCACTGGCTTTCGGGCGTCGTGGTGCACGGGCGTCCGAAGCTGGAAGCGTTGGCCGAAGTGACAATGCCGAGAAGTCCGGCCGCTGTGACGATGACTGCAATGTTGCGCATGATCTGCTCTCCTTGATGACCGTCCGCCGCGGAATGCGCCGGACGCCGCGGAGATTGACCGAAGCGGGCTGACCGCAAGCTGTGGCCGCGTGTCAGCGAATTGTCAGGTGCGGGACCGCGGACCGATTGGCCGACGACGGCCGGCCGCAGTTCATGGACGAGAACCCGGCGCGCGGTTGCGCGTGGTTCGGTTGATCCATGTCAGCGACCTGTCAGGTTGATTTTGGCAAATAGCAGTTATGAAAAAATCGCCGTCCGTTTCCGGCGCGTTTGCCCTGCGATCGATTCGCATGCCGCTGGCGGGGCTCGTCCTGCTGGCCGGCGCCGCCCTGGCGCAGGCCGGCCCGCGCGATCACGAGGACGCGCGCCTTGCGGTGACGCGCGGGGAAATCCGCGCGCTCGCCGACATTCTCGATCTCGTTCGCGGCAGGCTGCCCGGCGAAGTCACCGGCGTGGAAATCGAACGCAAGGACGGCCGCTGGTTCTACGAATTTCGCGTCGTGGACGGTCGCGGACGACTGTTCGAAGTCTATGTCGACGGGACGAGCGGCGAGATCGCCCGCATCAAGGAAAAATAATGCGCGTGCTCGTTGTCGAGGATGACCGCCGCATTGCCGCCGACATCGGCCGCGCCTTGCAGGCGGCCGGCTATGTCGTCGACGTGGTCGGCGACGGCGAGGAGGCATGGTTCCGCGGCGATACCGAAGACTATGGCGCCATCGTCCTCGATCTCGGCCTGCCGGGGATGGACGGCCTGTCGGTGCTCAAGCGCTGGCGCGCCAACGCACGCCGCACGCCGGTGCTCATCCTCACCGCCCGCGGCAGCTGGAGCGAGCGGGTCGAAGGCATCGACGCCGGCGCCGACGACTATCTGCCCAAGCCGTTCCGCATGGAAGAATTGCTGGCGCGCCTGCGCTCCATCGTCCGCCGTTCGGCAGGACATGCCTCGTCGGTGTTGGAGGCGGGCGCGCTCGCGCTCGATGAGCGGCAGATGAAAGTGACGCTGCGCGGCGTCCCGGTGGCGCTGTCGCCGCTCGAATACCGGCTGATCGTCTACCTGTTGCGCCATCGCGGGCGCGTCGTTTCCCAGCACGAGCTGATCGAGAATGTGTATGGCCAGGACGAGGCGCACGATTCGAACGCGGTCGAAGTCCTTGTCGGGCGCCTGCGCAAGAAGATCGGGCCCGACCTGATCGAGACCCGCCGTGGATTCGGCTATCTCGTTCCGGAGGCGGTGGCGTGAGGTGGAATTCGTTGCGGCTGCGCCTCGTTATCGGCGGACTGGCGGCGATCGCCGTCGCCCTGGCGATCGCCGGTTTCGGATTGACCGTGCTGTTCGAACGCCACGTCTCGCGCACCGTTGCCGAAGGGCTCGACATCCATCTCAGGCAACTGATCGGCGCCATCGACGTCGATGCGCAGGGCAGGATCGTGCTCGGTCGCCCGCCGGCCGATCCGCGCTTTGGCGATCCCCTGTCCGGCCTCTATTGGCAGATCGGCGACGACGGCACGCAGTTGCTGCGCTCGCGCTCGCTGTGGGACGCCACGCTGTCCTTGCCGGCGGACGATCCGGCCCCGGGCGAAACGCATCACCACGAGATTTCCGGTCCGGCCGGCGCGCGGCTGCTGATCGCCGAACGGCGGGTCTGGCTGACGATCGCCGACGTCAAGGCGCCCGTGCGCATCGCCGTCGCGGTCGATCTCTCGCAGGTTTCGGCGGCGCGCCGCGCATTCGCCGCCGATCTGTGGCCGGCGCTCGGCTTGCTGTGGATCGTGCTGGCGGCGGCGACGACAGTGCAGGTCAGTCTCGGGCTGCGGCCGCTCGATGCGCTGCGTCGGGGCGTTGCCGAAATTCGCGCCGGGCGCAGCCGCCAGTTGGGCGTTGCGGGTGCCGCGGAGGTCACGCCGCTGGTCGAGGAGGTCAACGCCCTGCTGGCGGCGCGCGAGCAGGAACTGGCGCGTTCGCGCAATCGCGCGGCCGATCTCGCGCACGGGCTGAAGACGCCGCTGGCGGCGCTGACCGCCGACAGCCGCCTGTTGCGTGACCGGGGCGAAAGTGCGCTCGCCGGTGAAATCGAGGCGGTGGTCGATACCATGCGTCGCCATGTCGATCGCGAGCTGACGCGCGCGCGCATTCGCGGCGGCCTTCCGGCGGGCGCCGGCGGGGCGACGGCGCTGGCGCCGCTCGTCCGGTCGATCGCCGATACGCTGGTGAAAACCGAAGCCGGCGCGCGGCTTGTTTACGAACCTGCGATCGCTGCCGACATGACCGTGCCGCTTGACCGTACCGATCTTGCGGAAGTGCTCGGCAACCTCTTGGAGAATGCCACGCGGCACGCCAGAGGCTGCGTCCGCATCGGTGCAACGGCAACCCCGCACGGACCGGAAATCAGCGTGGAGGATGACGGACCGGGCATTGCCGTGCAGGACCGCGCAAACGTGCTCGGCCGTGGCGTGCGTCTCGACGAGCGCGGGGAGGGCGCCGGGCTCGGCCTCGCCATCGTTCAGGAGGTGCTCGATGCCTATCAATGGCAATTGCAGCTCGACCATTCCGGGCTGGGCGGGCTGAAGGCGACGATCGGGCCTCGTGTCCTGTCTTCGTCGCCGTCTCGCTCAACATAACGAACTGCAATAACGAACCTCAACCCGCGGTCCGCGCGGTAATCAGCTTGATCAGGTCGTCGTAGACGAAGCGGGCGTCGACAAGTTCCAGCCCCGCTTGCGGAACGTGCTCCTGCGTGCGGCGGTCGAAGCCCGCGCCGTAGGCCCAGCCGACCCACGGTTCCCAGAGCCGGGTCAGCGCCCGCCGGAACGCGCCATGCGGCCGCGTATATTCCAGCAGGCGGATCGTGCCCCCCGTCCTGACCACGCGCCCGATCTCCCGCAGCGCCGGGACCTGGAGTTCCTCGGGCAGCACGCAGAAGAGGAAGGTCGCAACCGCCGCATCGAAGGAGCGATCCGGAAAATCAAGCCGGGTGACGTCCATCCGGCGCAGCGTGATGTCGGCATTGGCCTCCGCGCGCCGGCGTTCGGCACGCGCCAGCATGGCGGGGCTGAGATCGATTCCGGTGATCGTGGCGCCGCGCGGATAGAATGGGAAATTGCGTCCGGTGCCGACGCCCGCGTCCAGAATCCGGCCCGAGAGTCCGGCAAACAGGAGCGGCCTGATCCTGCGGTAGCGCCGGTATTCGAACGGCAGATCGAGCAGATCGTAGAACGGCGCAATTCGCTGATAGCGTTCAAACGCCGATGTCATGGCAATCCCGGGGTTCGTAGGCGCCGGCGACGAGGCCCGCAGGCGGAGACGGAAATCCCGCTTACACCGCCTTCGTCATGGCGCGTAGTGTTTTGTCATCACCGGGCCGCCGCGCAGCGTGAACAATGCGGGACGGCTATCCCGAATTTCGCTGACGTTCCATCCCGGCTACAATTAGTCCATGCGGTTACTGTTGCTCAGGGAGATCGTTTGGCAGTAGCCGCTCCAGGTGACAATCGAGCATTGTGAACTAAGAAGTCGCATAGACGGGCAGGATGACAGAACGCAATGCCGGGGTGTCGACTGCGCAGATTCGCGAGAATATCGGCGAATCTCCGATCTTGTGTCCATGTAGCATAGCGTCTTGTGATTTCGCCTAAATTCTCGACGAACCCGGCTATTCGAAATTCCGGACAGCCGAAATTGGGCGGACCGAGGCCGAAGAAGTCGCGCACCTTGCTGTCCCACAAGGGGCAATTCTCGTCATGAAACGCGACGAGCTTTGAGACGAATGAAAACTGTAAGGTCGGATCACCCTGTCGACGCGGGATGTTGTACAATTCAAGCAGCAGAAACTGATAGGGCTCCACGTCGCGGACTTGATCGAATCCGAACAAGAGCTCGAAATAACGGGCTTTCCATTCGTCAGTCAGACCGGCGTACTGCAGACCATAATAATTGGAGAAGCGCGTTTGGAATGCCATACGTCCAGCTTGGCTGGAGTCGGCGATCATGTGTCGCAGATCAAGATAGATTCCGATGCTTTCGGACAATTGCGGATTGTGTGCCGCATCATCCAACAATCGAAGCGTCTGGTAACCAAGCAATGAGTCATACCCCCTTCGCTATATCCCGCAGCTTGAACTTCTGAATCTTGCCGGTGCTCGTTCTTTCTGATTTTTGGCTGCAATTACATCATCACATCACTTCAGCGGCAGAATGCGCAACCTTGCGCGCGTTGCGTCGACGGAGATGAGCGCACCTTCGATCAGGTCCTGTTTTGCTTGCCGCAAAGCCGAGATCACGACGCTGCCGATCGCGTGTGGCGTAAGGATATCGCTGCGCACTTGGATGACGCTGGGTCCGGTCCCCTTGGTCGTTGCGAGAATTGCGCCAAAATCCAGGTCTGCGGTGAGAACGACATAGCCATTCTCGGCGGCCCAGGCCATCAATTCAGGGTCAGTCGCGTCGCTCGAGCCAACAGTTCGACCAGTGAACCGCGTCATATCCCGCCGCAACGAGGAAATTCACCCAGCCGGGCGACAGGTTCATGTCGACGAGGACCTTCATCAAGCCTCGGTCAGGTCGACTTCGCGCTCCTGCGCACGCCAGGCGGCGTAGAGCAGCGCCTCAAGAATGTCCTCGCGTTCGAGATAGGGATAGTCGGCAAGGAGTTCGTCGACGGTTCGTCCCGCGCCGATCTGTCCGACGATCATGCCGACCGTCACGCGCATGCCGCGGATGCACGGCTTGCCGCCCATGACGGCGGGATTTTGCGTGATGCGGGTAAAGGCGGTCATGGCGGCCATCCGGATTTTTCAATTCGGGCATCTATGCCGGCAAATTAAGGTGCCGGCATGTCGAAAGGGCTAAGTGCTGTTGATTAGCACATTTTTGGGAACTGAGGCTGCCCCTCTCACACCCCTTTCGCCATCTCGCGCAAGCTCCTGTCGTCCTGGCCAAACGAGCGCAGCGCGTGCGAGCCGGGACCCATAACCATTGCGCTCGCGGTCCAATGCGCGATGTCGTAGGCCGCAGATCATGCGTCCCCGCTTTCGCGGGGACGACGAGGTTGAGCTGTCACACCCCCTTCGCCAAATCCCGCAGCTTGAACTTCTGGATCTTGCCGGTCGAGGTCTTCGGCAATTCGGTGAAAACCACGTGGCGCGGCACCTTGTAGCCGGCGAGATTTTTCTTGCACCATTGCATGATGTCCTCGGCGCTCGCCTGCTGGCCGGGCTTGAGCTCGACGAAGGCGCAGGGCGTCTCGCCCCATTTGTCGTCGGGCTTGGCGACCACGGCGGCGGCCTGCACGGCGGGATGCTTGTAGAGCGCGTCCTCGACCTCGATCGATGAAATGTTCTCGCCGCCGGAAATGATGATGTCCTTGGAGCGGTCCTTGAGCTGGATATAGCCGTCCGGGTGCATCACGCCGAGGTCGCCGGAATGAAACCAGCCGCCGGCAAAGGCCTTGGTCGTAGCCGCCTTGTTTTTCAGGTATCCCTTCATCACCACGTTGCCGCGGAACATGACCTCGCCCATGCTCTCGCCGTCGCGCGCCACCGGCTTCATGCGAAATTGCCCGCTTAATTACTCAAATCTAGAATATTGACCTTGCCATTGTTGCAACCTTAAGATGTATAATATGATAGAAGCTTTAGGTATTAGCGAATGTGGTCCGGTCAGAAGTGAAGTGGTCCCGGTTGTCTGAACAGATTTTCCGCGTCGATAAGTGGAGCCTCTGCCATGGTTAGGCTGCCATGCGGAGTGGCAGCGGGTTGAAGTAGGCTTGATCGGGGGTTGCGCCGTCAAGGC
>WBUW01000156.1 GCA_008933495.1 Pseudorhodoplanes sp. | reverse complement strand
GGCCGGTGCTCGTCATCGGCACCGAATGTCCTGCACTGACCGCCGCCCATCTTGCCAAGGCCGCGCAGGCGCTGCGCACCGGATGCGACGTATGCGCGATCCCGGCCGAGGACGGCGGCTATGTGCTGATCGGCCTGCGGACGCCGCAGCCCGCGCTGTTCGAAGGCATCGCCTGGGGCGGGCCGGCCGTCATGGCGCAGACGCGCGCGCGCATCGCCGGCCTGAACCTGAGATCGCGCGAATTCGCCCCGCTCTGGGACCTCGACCGGCCGGACGATCTCGCGCGCCTGCGCGGCAATGACGATTTCGCCCGCTTCTTCTGACCCGACGGTCACTGCAAGCGGATCAGCAGCAGCCCGGCAAAGATGACGAGCGCGGCGCCGATGCGGACGACGAAAACGGCGGAATCCACTGCGGCCGGCTGCCCGTGCGGACCGGACGCCCGCTTGCGATCCATACGTCATGGCGTGCGGCGAGGCAAAGCGCGGCGCGCACGGCCGGTGCGCCGCGTCTACAGCTTGATGCCGAACAGATTGGCGATTTCGCCGATCACGCCGCGGCGGAACAGCATCACGCAGGCGACGAAGATGGACCCCTGGATGACCATCACCCATTGCCCGAAGGCGGCGAGATAATTCTGCATGGCGATGATCACGAAGGCGCCGACCACCGGGCCGAACACGGTGCCGAGCCCGCCGACCAGCGTCATCAGCACGACCTCGCCCGACATCGCCCAATAGACGTCGGTGAGCGAGGCGAGCTGGAACACGATCGCCTTCATGCCGCCGGCCACGCCGGCCAGCGTCGCCGAGAGGACGAAGGCCACGAGCTTGTAGCGGTCGGTCTTGTAGCCGAGCGAGATCGCGCGCGCCTCGTTCTCGCGGATCGCTTTCAGCACCTCGCCGAACGGCGAATGGATGATGCGGTAGATCACGAGGAAACAGGCGAGAAAGACGACGACCACCACCGTATACATGGCCATCGGGTCGGCGAGGCTGATCAGGCCGAACAGGTGCCCGCGCGGCACCGCCTGGATGCCGTCCTCGCCGCCGGTGAACGGCGCCTGCACGGCGAAGAAATACATCATCTGCGCGAGCGCCAGCGTGATCATCGCGAAATAGATGCCCTGGCGGCGGATGGCGAGCGCGCCGGCCACGAGCCCGAACGCCGCTGCGGTCGCCGCCCCCGACAGGATGGCCAGTTCGGGCGTGAAGCCCCAGGCCTTTGCGGTATAGGCCGACACATAGCTCGCCCAGCCGAAATAGAGCGCATGGCCGAACGACAGCAGCCCGACATAGCCGATCAGGAGATTGAAGGCGCAGGCGAACAGCGCAAAGCACAAGACCTTCATCAGGAACAGCGGATAGATCACCGTCGGCGCGACCAGAAGAAGCGCGACCATGACCAAAAAGGCGACGGTCCCGCTGCGCGAGCGCTCGCTGTAGGATACGGCTTGCAGGCTGGCGACGCGTTGCATGTCAGGTCCCCCGTCCGAACAGTCCGGCCGGCCGGATCAGAAGCACAATGGCCATGATGACGAAAATCACGGTGTTGGAGGCTTCCGGGAAAAACACCTTGGTCAGGCCCTCGATGACGCCGAGCCCGAAACCGGTGACGATCGCCCCCATGATCGAGCCCATGCCGCCGATCACCACGACCGCGAACACGATGATGATCAGGTCGGCGCCCATCTGCGGCGACACGTTGTAGATCGGCGCCGCCATCACGCCGGCGAGTGCAGCGAGGCCGACGCCGAAGCCATAGGTCAGCGTGATCATGCGCGGCACGTTGATGCCGAAGGCGCGCACCAGCGTCGGGTTTTCGGTCGCCGCGCGCAGATAGGCGCCAAGCCGCGTGCGCTCGATCAGGTACCAGGTGGCCAGGCACACCACGAGCGAGAACGCCACCACCCAGGCGCGGTAATTGGGCAGGAACATGAAGCCGAGATTCTGCCCGCCCTGCAGCGCATCCGGCACGCGGTAGGGCAGGCCCGAGGAGCCGAAATAGTTGCGGAACACGCCCTCGATCACGAGCGCGAGGCCGAAAGTCAGCAGCAGACCGTACAGATGATCGAGCTTGTACAGCCATTGCAGGAAGACGCGCTCGATCACGACGCCGGTCGCGCCGACGACGATCGGGGCGATCACGAGCGCAAACCAGTAATTGAGCCCGGCATACGTCAAAACGAAATAGGCGCAGAAGGCGCCCAGCATGTACTGGGCGCCGTGCGTGAAATTGATGATGTTGAGCATGCCGAAAATCACGGCGAGCCCGAGGCTGAGCAGCGCGTAAAAGGAGCCGTTGATCAGGCCGATCAGAAGCTGCCCGAACAGGGCCTGGGACGGGATGCCGAAGATTTCGAACATCGATCACTCGCGACGACGGACGGGGCAGGCGCGGCGCGCGCGCCGCAACGCTTGGTGCGGGACGAGGGAGCCAGCGCGAGGCCGGCCCCCTCACCCGTTTGGTCGGTCTTCCCGCGCGCGGGAAGATCAGGCCTGGCTCAGCCGCCCACCAGCGGGCACTTGCCTTCGCCGATCGGGCGGAAGGCCTGGTCGGCGGGAATCGTGGCGCGCAGCTTGTAGAGGTCCCACGGACCCTTCGATTCCTGGGGCTTCTTCACCTCGAACAGATACATCGGGTGGATCTTGCGGCCGTCGGCGCGGACCGTGCCCTTGCCCATCAGCTTGTCGTCGGTCGGCATCGCCTTCATCTTGGCAACCACCGCCTTGCCGTCGCCGTCGCTCTTCAGATCCGACACCGCCTTCAGATAGTGCGTGACCGCCGAATAGACGCCGGCATGGATCATGCTCGGATAGATGCCCTTGTTGCGTTCCGCGAACTTCTTGGCGAAGGCGCGGTTGGTGTCGTTCATGTCCCAGTACCAGGCTTCCGTGAAGATCAGCCCTTGCGCGATCGGCAAGCCGAGCGCCTTCACGTCGGAGATGAACACCAAGAGGCCGGCGAGGTTCTGCCCGCCCTTGGTGATGCCGAACTCCGCCGCCTGCTTGATCGAATTGATCGTGTCGCCGCCGGCATTGGCGAGGCCGATGATTTTCGCTTTCGAGGTCTGCGCCTGCAACAGGAAGGAGGAGAAGTCGGTGCCGGGGAACGGATGGCGGACCTTGCCGAGCACCTTGCCGCCGTTCTTTTCGACGACGGCTGCGGTGTCGCGTTCAAGCGCATGGCCGAAGGCATAGTCGGCGGTCAGGAAGAACCAGGTATCGCCGCCGGTCTTCACGATCGCGTTGCCGGTGCCGTTCGCCAGTGCCCAGGTGTCATAGGTCCAGTGGATGGTGTTGGGCGAACATTTGGCTCCGGTCAGGTCCGACGCCGCGGCGCCGGAGACCAGGAATACCTTGTTCTTTTCTTTCACGATTTCGGTCACCGCGAGCGCGACCGAGGAGGTCGGCACGTCCACGATCACATCGACCTTGTCACGGTCGATCCATTGCCGCACGACGTTGGAGCCGATGTCCGGCTTGTTCTGATGGTCGGCGCCGACGACCTCGACTTTCAGGCCCTTGGCGGCGGCGCCGGAATCCTCAACCGCCATCTGCGCGGCGACCACCGAGCCCGGGCCGGTGAGATCGGCATACAGGCCCGACATGTCGTTCATGACGCCGATCTTGATGATGCCGTCGGTAAATTGTGCATGCGCCGGCGCACATCCAATCGCCGCTGCGATCGCAGCGAAGCCGAGTAGCCGTTTCATCACATTCCTCCATCTCTTGTTGAACTGACCGGTAGTAAATCAAACTCCGAGATACTCGTGAAGCTTTTCGAGATTGGCATCGAGCTCGGAATTGGCAAAGCGGTGCACGACGCGCCCGTGCTCCATGACATAGTAGCGGTCGGCGACCGTCGACGCGAAACGGAAGTTCTGTTCGACGAGCAGGATCGTAAATCCCTTTTCCTTGAGCGCGCGGATCGTCTTGCCGATCTGCTGGATGATGACCGGCGCAAGGCCCTCGGTCGGCTCGTCGAGCAGCAGCAGCCGCGCGCCGGTGCGCAGGATTCGCCCGATCGCGAGCATCTGCTGTTCGCCGCCGGAAAGCTTGGTGCCCTGGCTCGATCCCAGACGCTCGCGCAGGTTCGGAAACAGCTCGAAAATCTGCTCGAGCTTCAGCCCGCCCGGCTTGACCTGCGGCGGCAGCAGCAGGTTTTCCTCGACATTGAGGCTTGCGAAAATGCCGCGTTCCTCTGGACAAAAGGCCACGCCCGCGCGCGCGATCGCGTTCGAGGGCAGGTTGATGGTCTCCGCCCCCTCGAAGCGGATCGAACCGTTGCGCCGTCCGACGATGCCCATGACCGATTTCAGGGTGGTCGTCTTTCCCGCCCCGTTGCGCCCGAGGAGCGTCACCACCTCGCCAGGGAACACATCGAACGTGACACCGTGAAGAATGTGGGATTCGCCGTACCAGGCTTCGAGGTCGGCAACCGACAGGAGCGGCGTGCGTGGATCAAGCATGGCCGACACCCATATAGGCTTCGCGCACGCTCGGATTGTTGGAAATCTCCTCGTAGGGGCCTTCCGCCAGAACCGCTCCGCGCGTCAGCACGGTGATGATGTCGGACAGGTCGGACACCACGCTGAGATTGTGCTCGACCATCAGCACGGTGCGGTCGGCCGCGACGCGCTTGATCAGGGCGGCGATGCGGTCGATGTCCTCGTGGCCCATGCCGGCGGTCGGCTCGTCGAGCAGGAGCATTTCCGGATCGAGCGCGAGCGTGGTCGCGATTTCAAGTGCGCGCTTGCGGCCATAGGGCAATTCGACCGCGGGCACGCCGACGAAATCGGAAAGGCCCACGTCCTCGATCAGCGACAGGGCGCGCTCGTTGAAAACATCGAGCACGTCGCGCGAACGCCAGAAATCGAACGAGCCGCCGCGCCGGCGCTGCAGCGCGATGCGGACATTTTCCAGCACGCTCAAATGCGGAAACACCGCCGAAATCTGGAAGGAGCGCACGACGCCGAGGCGGGCGACGTCGGCCGGCGCCAGGCTGGTTATATCCTCGCCCTTGTACAGAATGCGGCCGCGCGTGGGCGCAAGGAATTTCGTCAGCAGGTTGAAGCAGGTCGTCTTGCCCGCCCCGTTCGGCCCGATCAGCGCATGAATCGTGCCGCGCGTGACTTGCAGATTGACGCCGTTGACCGCAACGAATCCCGCGAATTCCTTAGTCAAATCCTCGGTTTGGAGGATAATGTCACCACGCATTGAACCACGTTCCCCTTATTGGACGCATATTCCACATGTTTCGGCCGTATCGTCCAGACTAAAAACTGCGCTTTATCGATTCACAGCTCCATGGCGCGCCGCAAAAAGGACCCGCCCGGCGGGGACAGGCCGGGCGGGTCGGGCAGAACGGCGCTGGGGTGGAAGGGGCGCGAGCGCCGATCCGCGAGCGTTACCAGCCGTAGGGGACGTCACACACCCGCACGGTGCGGATGTAATTGCCCCAGGCGTCGTAGCGGGCGACCGCCCGGCATTCGCGATAGGCGGGCCCGCCGACATAAACCGGCGCGCCATAGGCGCCGTAGGCGCCGTAGGCGCCATAAGCGTGCGAAGCGATGGCGGCACCGGCGAGCACACCGACGCCGACCGCAACACCCGTTTTCCAGCCCTTGGCTTGCGCCTGGCCGCCGGAAACGGCGACGGCGGTGACCAGCATGAGCGCGGCAAGCACGGCGGCAAAAGTCTTGGACATGACATTCCCCTGCAATCTGGAAGGGCCATGATCGGCCCGATAACCGTTCGTCGCGCCCGCGGGAGGATTGGTTCAAAGAAAATACCGGGGCGTCGAAAAGAACGGGCCGGCTAGGGCGCGATCCGCCGAAGCGGGGTGCGGTTGGCGCAAGATCGCGCGAAAATCGAAGATATCGGACTATGATCCGGTTCGATCAGAACGGATCACGGTCCCGGCCGGCCCGTCGCTTTCATGACGGCCAACTGACAGGGCGAGACGCCGGGCCGTTCAGCGCGCGGCCGCCGAGGTATTGTGGGGGGCGCCGGCGATTTCCGGCGTCATCAGCGCCTGAAAGGCGTCCGCCAGCCCGGCGCCGAAATACATATCCCTGCCCCGGGGCCCGAGATCCTTGGCGCTCCCCGCCAGGATGCGGCGGACCTGGTCGCCGGTCAGATCGGGCTTGCGCTCGACCAGCAGCGCCGCGATCCCGCTCACATGCGCGGCCGCCAGCGAGGTGCCCGAGGACACCTGGTAGCTGCCGCCGGTGGCAGGCGCCAGAATGTCCACGCCAGGGGCGGCGATTTCGACATGGGCGCCGCGGTTGGAGGCCGGGAACAGGTTGTCGTGCGCGTCGGTCGCCGTCACCGCGATCACGTTGGGATCGGCGGCCGGATAGAGCGGCGGCGACTTGGGCCCGGCATTGCCGGCGGCGGCGATCAGGACCATGCCCTTGGCGCGCGCGGCGGCGAGCGCCCGCGACAGGGCGGGATCGGCCGGGCCGGCGAAGCTCATATTGATGACGCGCGCGCCTTTGGCGATCGCCCAGTCGATGCCCCTGAGGATGTTGAAGGTGGTGCCCTCGGCACCGCCCTTGGACTCCCCGAAGGCGCGAATGGCGAGCAGGCGCGCGGCCGGCGCCACCCCGCGCAGCCGCGAATGCGCGGCAATCGTGCCGGCGATCGCGGTGCCGTGGGAATGCGGCGGCTCGTTCGGATCGAGCGTGTCGTAGGTGTCGGCGATGACGCCGGCCAGTTCCGGATGGCCTGCATCGACGCCGGAATCGATGACCGCCACCAGCACGCGGTCGCCCTGGGCAATGCCGTGCGCCTGGCCGAGCCGCAGCTTGCCGAGCGCATATTGCGCCGGATCGCCGAGCGGAGCGTCGGGCGGCGCGCTCGCCGTCTGGGTCTGCGACAGCGTGTAGAGATAATTCGGCTGCACGGCGCGGATGAAGCGGTCGGCTTCGAGCTGGCGGATCACCGCCGGCACGCTGCGGCGGTCGGGAATACGCCAGCGGAAGATCGTGATACCGGCCGCCGGCAGGTTGAGCGATTCAATGCGCGTCAGGCGGAAGCGGCGGGCGAGCGCGTCGGCCGATTGCGG
>WBUW01000155.1 GCA_008933495.1 Pseudorhodoplanes sp. | reverse complement strand
GTTCTTGAAGGCGGAACCGCACAGCACCGGATAAAAGGCGGCGGTGATCACCGCCTTGCGGATCAGCTTCTTGAGCGTCGCCTCGTCCGGCTCCTTGCCGTCGAGATAGGCGGTCATGGCGTCGTCATCGAGCTCGACGGCGGCTTCCACCATCTTCTCGCGGTATTCCTTGGCCTGGTCGAGGAGATCGGCCGGAATATCCTCGTCATGGAACTTGGCGCCGAGCGCCTCGTCGTCCCAGATCACCGCCTTCATGCGCACGAGATCGATCACGCCGCGGAACTGGCTTTCCGCGCCGATCGGGAGCTGGATCGCGACCGGCTTGGCGCCGAGCCGCTTGACGATGTCGTCGAGGCACTTGAAGAAGTCGGCGCCGACCTTGTCCATCTTGTTGGCAAAGACGATGCGCGGCACCCTGTACTTGTCGCCCTGGCGCCAGACCGTCTCGGTCTGCGGCTCGACGCCCTGGTTGGAATCAAGCACGCAGACGGCGCCGTCGAGCACGCGCAGCGAACGCTCGACCTCGATGGTGAAATCGACGTGGCCCGGCGTGTCGATGATGTTGAGGCGCTTGTTGTGCCAGAACGCGGTGGTGGCCGCCGAGGTGATGGTGATGCCGCGCTCCTGCTCCTGCTCCATGAAGTCCATGGTCGCCGCGCCGTCGTGCACCTCGCCGATCTTGTGGCTCTTGCCGGTGTAATAGAGGATCCGCTCCGTGGTCGTGGTCTTTCCCGCATCGATGTGGGCCATGATGCCGAAATTGCGGTAGTCCTCGATCGGGTGGCTGCGGGGCATGGTCGTGTTCCTGAATGGGACGGCGCGTTACCAGCGGTAATGCGAGAAGGCGCGGTTGGCTTCCGCCATCCGGTGCGTGTCCTCGCGCTTCTTGACGGCATTCCCCCGGTTATTGGACGCGTCCAGCAGCTCGGCCGAAAGGCGGTCCATCATGGTCTTTTCGTTGCGCTCGCGGGCGGCGGCGATGATCCAGCGGATGCCGAGCGCCTGGCGGCGGCTGATGCGCACCTCGACCGGCACCTGATAGGTGGCGCCGCCGACGCGGCGGGAGCGCACCTCGATCGAGGGCATGACATTGTCGAGCGCCTGCTCGAAAATCTGGATCGGGTTCGACTTGGTCTTGGTCTCGATGATGTCAAAGGCGCCGTACACAATCTGCTCGGCGGCCGACTTCTTGCCGTCATACATCAGCGAGTTCATGAACTTGGACACGACGAGGTTCCCGAATTTCGGATCCGGGTTGATCTCGCGTTTCTCGGCGGCGTGGCGGCGGGACATGGTTCAGACTTTCGATCTCGGTTCTCTTTAATCGTCATGCGCGGACTTGACCCGCGCTTTCATCTTCTTTCGAAGATGGATGGATTGCCGGGTCGAGCCCGGCAATGACGCTTATTTCGGCCGCTTTGCTCCGTATTTCGAACGGCGCTGCTTGCGGTTCTTGACGCCCTGGGTGTCGAGCACGCCGCGCAGGATGTGGTAGCGCACGCCCGGCAGGTCCTTCACGCGGCCGCCGCGGATCATCACCACCGAGTGCTCCTGCAGATTGTGGCCCTCGCCCGGGATGTAGCCGATCACCTCGAAGCCGTTGGTCAGGCGCACCTTGGCGACCTTGCGCAGCGCCGAGTTCGGCTTCTTGGGCGTGGTCGTATAGACGCGCGTGCACACGCCGCGCTTCTGCGGCGAGGCCTGCAAAGCCGGCACCGTGTTGCGGTAGGTCGGTTTTACGCGGCCCTTGCGGATCAACTGGTTGATCGTCGGCATACGTTTAAAGCCTTCATCCTCACCGTGCGGGGCGATCCGCCCCTCGCCGGACGCACGTTTCCACGCGCAAAAGAAAGACGCGCCATCCGCTCCGGCTTGCGGAATGACGCTTCGTATCCCAGAGGACCGCGCCCGCTCGCGCCGGGCGGTCATGCACTCAATCGTCAGTCTGACCTTGCTAGTCAGCGGCAGCGTTTGAGATTCATTCGTCGAGGCGCTGGTGTCCCATCCGCGAGGCAAGCCACAAGAGCCAATGCTCTCAATAACTTAGTCGCGCACAGGAGGCCGTACCGACGAGGCGAAAACTCACCGCCTGCCGAAAGTTGCGCGTATGTATCGGCCATGCCCTTGCAAGTCAAGCTGAAAACCCGCGGAAAACCGGGGGTTTTCGCCCTCGCGAACGGACCGCCCGCCCTACGGGCGCGGGCGGTCCGGGGGCAGCGCCCGCCCCTGACCGGCTTGCGCCACCCGATCCCGCGGATAGCAAAAAGGCCGCCCGCAGGCGGCCTTCCGCAGATTGCGTCCAGCGGACGCAACGAGACGCGGCCTACTCCGCCGCCGGCAGGGCGGCCGGCTGTTCGGCCGCGGCCTTGGCCGCTTCCTTCTCGCGCTCCTCGAGAATGAGCCGGTCGCGCTTGCCGGCCACTTCGCGCAGCCGGCTCATGACCGCCCCGGTGCCGGCCGGGATCAGCCGGCCGACAATGACGTTTTCCTTCAGGCCGTCGAGCGTGTCCGACTTGCCGTTGACGGCGGCCTCGGTGAGCACGCGCGTGGTCTCCTGGAACGACGCCGCCGAGATGAAGGAGCGCGTCTGCAGCGAGGCCTTGGTGATGCCGAGCAGGACCGGGTGCGCCGTCGCCGGCTTCTTGCCCTCGGCCACCGTCCTGGCATTGACCTCGTCGAGCTCGACCTTGTCGATCTGGTCGCCCTGGATCAGATCGGTCTCGCCGACATCGTTGATCTCGACCTTCTGCAGCATCTGGCGCACGATCACCTCGATGTGCTTGTCGTTGATCGACACGCCCTGCAGCCGGTAGACGTCCTGGATTTCATTGACCAGATAGGCGGCGAGTTCCTCGACGCCCTTGATCGCCAGGATGTCGTGCGGGGCGGGATTGCCCTCCACGATCGCGTCGCCCTTCTCGACGATGTCGCCGTCCTGCAGATGGATGTGCTTGCCCTTGGGAACGAGATATTCCACGGGCTCGACGTCCTTCTCCGACGGCTCGATGGCAATGCGGCGCTTGTTCTTGTAGTCGCGGCCGAAGCGCACGGTGCCGGAGATTTCCGCGATCACCGCGGCCTCCTTCGGCCGGCGCGCCTCGAACAGTTCGGCGACCCGCGGCAGACCGCCGGTAATGTCGCGCGTCTTGGCGCTCTCGGTCGGAATACGCGCGATCACGTCGCCGGCCTTGACCGTCTCGCCGCCATCGACCGACAGGATGGCGTCGATCGCCAGCGGATAGCGCGCCTCGCCGCCGCGCAGGAGCTTGAGGATTTTGCCCTGCTCCTTGATCACGATGGCCGGACGCAGGTCGGCCGCGCGGCTCGACGTGCGCCAGTCGGTGACGACGCGCTTGGTGATGCCGGTCGACTCGTCCTGGGTCTCGGCGACCGACTGACCCTCGACCAGGTCCTCGAACGCGACCGTGCCGTCGACCTCGGTGAGGATCGGACGGGTATAGGGGTCCCATTCGGCCAGGCGCTGGCCGCGGGTAACCTTGTCGCCCTCATTCGCCCGCAACCGCGCGCCGTATGGCAGGCGGTGGGTGGCGCGCTCGGTGCCGTCGGTATCGACGACCGCGAGCACGATGTTGCGGCTCATGACCACGAGATCGCCTTCCGAATTGCGGATCACGCCCTTGGTCTTGTCCTTGCTCTTCAGGCGAATGATGCCTTCGAAGTTGGACTCGATGAACGACTGCTCGTTGATCTGCGCGGCGCCGCCGATATGGAAGGTGCGCATGGTGAGCTGGGTGCCCGGCTCGCCGATCGACTGGGCCGCGATGACACCGACCGCCTCGCCCATGTTGACCGGCGTGCCGCGCGCCAGATCGCGCCCGTAGCAGGTGCCGCAGACGCCGTTCGTGGTCTCGCAGGTCAGCACCGAGCGGATGCGCATTTCCTGCACGCCGGCCGCCGCGATCGCCTCGACATGCGGCTCCTCGATCAGCGTATCGCGCTTGACGACGACTTTGCCGGACGCGGGGTCCTTGACGTCCTCGGCCGTGGTGCGGCCGAGAATGCGGCTGCCGAGCGAGGCCACGACCTGACCGGCATCGATGATGGCGCGCACCTTGATGCCCGCCTTGGTGCCGCAATCCTCGGTCGTGATGATGCAGTCCTGCGCGACGTCGACGAGACGGCGCGTCAGGTAGCCGGAGTTCGCGGTCTTGAGCGCGGTGTCGGCGAGGCCCTTGCGGGCGCCGTGCGTCGAGTTGAAGTATTCGAGCACCGACAGCCCTTCCTTGAAGTTCGAGATGATCGGGCTCTCGATGATCTCGCCCGAGGGCTTGGCCATCAGGCCGCGCATGCCGGCGAGCTGGCGCATCTGGGCCGGCGAACCGCGCGCGCCCGAGTGCGCCATCATGTAGATCGAGTTGACCTGCGACTCGCGGCCCTCGACCTTCTTGCCGGCGGAGATTTCCTTCATCATCTCCTCGGCGATCTGGTCGGTCGCCTTCGACCAGGCATCGACCACCTTGTTGTACTTCTCGCCCTGGGTGATCAGGCCGTCATTGTATTGCTGCTCGAATTCCTTGGCGAGTTCACGCGTCTTTTCGACGATTTTCCACTTCGCGCCGGGCACCACCATGTCGTCCTTGCCGAACGAAATGCCGGCCTTGAAGGCGTGGTGGAAGCCGAGCGCCATGATGCGGTCGCAGAAAATGACCGTGTCCTTCTGGCCGCAATGACGGTAGACGGTGTCGATCATGTTGGAGATTTCGCGCTTGGTCATCAGTTTGTTGACCACGTCGAACGGAACCTTCGGCGACTTCGGCAGCACCTGGCCGAGCAGCACGCGGCCCGGCGTCGTGTCGTGCCATTTCTTGAACGGCTTGCGGTTCTCGTCGACACCGATCCAGCGATACTTGATCTTGGAATGCAGGGTGACGACCTTCTGCTGCAAGGCGTGCTCGATCTCGGCGACGTTGCCGTAGATTTTGCCCTCGCCCGCCTGCCCGTCGGCCTCGATGGTCAGGTAATAGAGGCCGAGCACGATATCCTGCGACGGCACGATGATGGGCGCGCCGTTGGCCGGATGCAGGATGTTGTTGGTCGACATCATCAGCACGCGCGCTTCGAGCTGGGCTTCGAGCGACAGCGGCACGTGCACCGCCATCTGGTCGCCGTCGAAGTCGGCGTTGAAGGCGGCGCAGACCAGCGGATGGAGCTGGATCGCCTTGCCCTCGATCAGCACCGGCTCGAACGCCTGGATGCCGAGGCGATGCAGCGTCGGGGCGCGGTTGAGCAGAACCGGGTGCTCGCGGATCACCTCGTCGAGGATGTCCCAGACTTCCGGCTTTTCTTTTTCCACCAGCTTCTTCGCCTGCTTGACGGTGGTGGACAGGCCCTTGGCGTCGAGCCGCGCATAGATGAACGGCTTGAACAGTTCGAGCGCCATCTTCTTGGGCAGGCCGCACTGGTGCAGCTTGAGCTCGGGACCGACCACGATCACCGAGCGGCCGGAATAGTCGACGCGCTTGCCGAGCAGGTTCTGCCGGAAGCGGCCCTGCTTGCCCTTGAGCATGTCGGCGAGCGACTTCAAGGGCCGCTTGTTGGCGCCGGTGATGACGCGGCCGCGGCGGCCGTTATCGAACAGCGCATCGACCGCTTCCTGCAGCATGCGCTTCTCGTTGCGGATGATGATGTCGGGCGCGCGCAGCTCGATCAGCCGCTTGAGACGGTTGTTGCGGTTGATGACGCGGCGGTAGAGGTCGTTGAGGTCGGAGGTCGCAAAGCGCCCGCCGTCGAGCGGGACCAGCGGACGCAGGTCGGGCGGGATGACCGGCACCTGGGTCAGGATCATCCATTCCGGCCGGTTGCCGGACTGGATGAAGGCCTCGATCAGCTTCAGCCGCTTGGCGAGCTTCTTGGGCTTGAGCTCGGAGGTCGATTCCGCGATCTCGACGCGCAGATCGGCGGCGAGCTTCTCCAGATCGAGGCTTTTCAGCATCTCGCGGATCGCTTCCGCGCCGATCATGGCGGTGAAGCTGTCGGCGCCGTATTCGTCCTGCGCCTTGAGATAATCCTCTTCGCTCAGCAGCTGGCGGTCCTGCAGCGGGGTCAGGCCCGGCTCCAGCACGACGTAATACTCGAAGTACAGAATCCGCTCGAGGTCCTTCAGCGTCATGTCGAGCAGGAGACCGATGCGGCTCGGCAGCGATTTGAGGAACCAGATATGGGCGACCGGCGCGGCCAGCTCGATATGGCCCATGCGCTCGCGCCGCACGCGCGAGAGCGTGACCTCGACCGAGCACTTCTCGCAGATGATGCCCTTGTACTTCATGCGCTTGTACTTGCCGCACAAGCACTCATAGTCCTTGATCGGCCCGAAGATGCGCGCGCAGAACAGGCCGTCGCGCTCGGGCTTGAAGGTGCGGTAATTGATCGTCTCCGGCTTCTTGATCTCGCCGAACGACCACGACAGAATCTTTTCCGGGCTGGCGATCGAGATCCGGATCTGGTCGAAGACCTGCGCCGGCGCCTGCGGGCTGAAAAGATTCATGATCTCCTGGTTCATCGTCTTCTCCGCTTGCCGACCATGTCGGCCGCTGAAACTCAATCTCTCCATTCGTCACGGCCGGGCTTGTCCCCCAAGTCGGGTTTACCCGACTTGGGTATTTGCCCTTTTCGGAAGTCGGGCGAGCCCGACTTCCGATGCCATCCCGCTTAGGAAGGCATCGCGCCCCTAAGCGGGGTGCGCGGGACAAGCCCGCGCACGACCATCGCTATTCCGCCGCCTCCGGCAATTCCCCGGGCCGCTGCTGCTTGGAATTGTGCAGGTCGACATTGAGGCCGAGCGAGCGCATTTCCTTGACCAGCACGTTGAAGCTTTCCGGAATGCCGGCCTCGAAGGTGTCGTCGCCGCGCACGATCGCCTCGTAGACCTTGGTGCGGCCGGCGACGTCGTCGGACTTCACCGTCAGCATTTCCTGCAGGGTGTAGGCGGCGCCGTAGGCTTCGAGCGCCCACACCTCCATTTCGCCGAAGCGCTGGCCGCCGAACTGCGCCTTGCCGCCCAGCGGCTGCTGGGTGACGAGCGAGTACGGGCCGATCGAGCGGGCGTGGATCTTGTCG
>WBUW01000154.1 GCA_008933495.1 Pseudorhodoplanes sp. | reverse complement strand
AACCGGTCGAAGAACCGCAGCGCCTGGGAGACGTTCTGTTCAACCAGGATAATGGTGCGGCCCGCGTGCTTCATCTCTTCCAGAATCGCATAGATGTCCGCAACGATCATCGGCGCAAGCCCTTCGTCCGGTTCGTCCACCAGCAATAATTTCGGGTCGCCGACCATCACCCGCGCGATGGCGAGCATCTGCTGCTCGCCGCCCGACAAGGTGGTCCCGTTCTGGGTGCGGCGCTCCTTGAGGCGCGGAAGCCTTTCGTAAATCCGGCCGAGGGCCGCGCGGTTGTCGGCGGCGGTTTGCGGGCCAAGGTCAACCGGCGGCTTCGCGTTCCGGTTCTTTCACCCGATGCCGCAATTTGGCTGCACTACTCTCCCCCACTGTCTTCAAATTGCAGCGGACTGCGCGCAGCGGCGCCTTGGAACGTGGCCCGCGCAGCGATCCGCCGTCAGGCAGCGCAGAAATTGCCAGGACTGAACGCCGGCTCATTTCCGGATCGCTTTCGGCAGACGATGAATGTCGGGGGGCATGCCCGTCCGCTCAATTGGCGCGCAGTAAGGCCGGGGTGACATTTGTCTCGTCGCGCCTCTTGACAGTCCGGCGCACTGATTGGCTGTGGCGCGCTCGCCGATTGTACGCAAGCTCATGCGCGACGCCGGCGCTTTGAGCATGACCCCGACAAGTGTGAAGCGGTTCTCGGAAAAGATCATGCTTGAACAAAGGGCCAAAGCGGGATGACGTTTCGAGGAAAAGTCATCCCGCTTCAGTGTCCACGAACCGCCCGATCAGCATCCCGCAATACGACATAGATGGCCGGAATCACCAGGACGGTCAGCAATGTCGAAGACGCAAGACCGAACAGCAGTGAGATCGCCAATCCCTGGAAGATCGGATCCAGCAGGATCGTCGCCGCGCCGATCATGGCGGCGAGCGCGGTCAGCAGGATCGGCTTGAAGCGAACAGCGCCGGCTTCGAGCAGCACATCGCGCAAGGTTTTCCCAACCCCGGCACCGTGGCGGATGAAATCAACCAAGAGGATGGAATTGCGCACAATGATGCCGGCAAGCGCAATGAAGCCGATCATCGAAGTCGCGGTGAAGGGGGCGCCAAACAGCCAATGGCCGAGCAAAATACCGATCAGTGTAAGCGGGATCGGCGTAAGAATGACCAGCGGCAGCTTGAAGCTTCCGAACTGCGCAACCACCAAGATATAGATCCCGATAATCGCCACCATAAAGGCAGCGCCCATATCGCGAAAGGTTACATAGGTGATCTCCCATTCGCCGTCCCAGAGCATCGCCGGTCTGCTTTCATCCTCCGGCTGTCCGTGGAAACGGATCATTGGCTTACCTAATTTACCCCAGTCATGGACCTCGACGCGCTTGTTCACATCCAGAATGCCGTAGATCGGAGCCTCGTAGGTGCCGGCGAGTTCGGCCATGACCATGTCGGTGAAGCGCCCGTCGCGACGGAAAATGGCCGGTGATCCCAACTCCTTGCTTACGCGCACCACATCGCCGAGTTCGACCACGGTCTTGTTGCCGGGCACGCTATTTGCCGGAACCGGCGTTGAAGCCAACGCCTCGCTCCAAGACAGATCGCGTTTGGGCGGGCGGACGACGATCTCGATCGGATTGCGGCCCTCGCCGCGATGCGAATAGCCCACGGTTGTGCCGCCAAACAGCGCCTGGATGGTGTCGTAGACGTCGCGTTGCTCGACCCCGAAGAACTCCAGACGATCCTGGTCGATCGCGATCCTCAGACGCGGCCTCGGCTGGCCGATCGAATCGTCGATGTCGACGATATACGGCACCGCGGCAAAGATTTTCTTCAATTCGGCGACGACGGCGCGGCGGCTTTCCGAATCAGGGCCGTAGACCTCGGCCAGGAGCGTCGCCATGACCGGCGGCCCAGGCGGCACCTCGACCACGCGGGCGACCGTACCGGCCGGCAGCGCCACGCTCTTGAGGCGCTCGCGCAGATCAAGCGCAATGGCATGACTGGCGCGGCCGCGCTCGCCGCGCGGAGCCAGATTCAGATGCAGTTCCCCCAATTCGGGCAGCTCGCGCACATAATAATGCCGGACCAGCCCGTTGAAGTTGAAGGGCGCCGGCGTGCCGGCATAGGTCTCGATCGAGCGGATTTCCGGCAACCGGCGCGCCGCATCGGCAATCGCGAACAGCGCCCGCTCGGTGTCCTCGAGCGTCGCCCCCTCGGGCAGGTCGACGACGACAGCCATTTCCGATTTGTTGTCGAACGGCAGCAGCTTGACCGTCACGGCTTTGATCACAAACAGCAGGCATACCGCGAGCGTTGCCATGCCGACCGCGATCAAGAACAGCCACGCATTCTTGCGCGAGCGCACGACCGGCGCCGCCAGACGGCGGTAAAGCCCGCCGAGCAGGCCCTCGCCGTGCCCGCCTTCATGTCCGCGCGGCGCGCGCTCCTGCGGACGCAGCTTCAGCATCAGCCAGGGCGCGATCACCATGGCGACAAAAAACGAGAACAGCATCGCCGCCGACGCATTGGCCGGAATCGGCGCCATGTAGGGCCCCATCAGGCCGGAAACGAATAGCATCGGCAGCAATGCCGCGACCACCGTCAAGGTGGCGACGATGGTCGGATTACCCACTTCCGCCACCGCCTCGATCGCGGCCTGCATCCGCGAGCGGCCGTCGTTCATCGCCCAGTGCCGGGCAATGTTCTCGACAACCACGATGGCGTCATCAACCAGAATACCGATCGAAAAGATGAGCGCGAAAAGGCTGACCCGGTTAATGGTGTAGCCCATCAGATTCGACGCGAACAAGGTGAGCAGAATGGTGGTGGGTATGACGACGAGCGTGACCAGCGCCTCGCGCCAGCCGATGGCAAAGGCGATCAGCACGACGATCGAGACGGTAGCCAGCGCAAGATGAAACAGCAGCTCATTCGCCTTGTCGTTGGCGGTCTCGCCATAGTTTCGCGTCACCGTCACGTTGACGTCGGCCGGAACGAGCCGCCCCTCGACGCTGTGAAGACGCTCCAGCAATTGCCCGGACACCACCACGGCGTTGGCGCCGGCACGCTTGGCGAAGGCGACGCTGACGGCGGGCACCCGCTGCCAGTCGCCACCTTTGCCGGCTGTCTCCATCCACACGCGGTGCTCCACCGGGCTCGGGCCAACCACGACCGAGGCCACGTCGCGCACATAGACGGGGCGGTTGTCGCGGGTGGTGACGAGCAGAAGACCGATATCGGGAATACCCGCAAGCGTCTGCCCGGCGGCAATATCGCGCATGCCGTCGCTGTCGCGCACCCGCCCGGATTGGAACGAACGGTTGGCGCCGCGCACCTTGGCAACGAGCTGTTGCAGGGTGACGTTAAACAATGCGAGCTTCTCCGGGTCGGGCTCCACGCGGATTTGTTGCGGATTGCCCCCCGAGATATAGGTCAAGCCGACATTGTCGGTCTTGATCAGCTCGGAACGCAACTCGTCTGCAAGCTGATAAAGGTCCTTGTCAGTCCAGCGCGCGGCTGCGGCCGGCTTGGGCGACAAGGTGAGCACCACCACGGCGACGTCATTGATCCCGCGGCCGACGATCAGCGGTTCCGGGATGCCGACCGGGATACGATCGAAATTCGCGCGTATCTTTTCGTGCACGCGCAGGATCGCGTCATCGGCGTTGGTGCCGACCACGAAGCGCGCCGTCACCATGACCCGGTCGTCCACGGTCTGGCTGTAAACATGCTCAACCGCGTCGATGCCCTTGATGATGGATTCCAGGGGCTTGGTCACCAACTCGACGGCGTCGGGCGCCTTGAGGCCATCGGCACTGACGCGGATATCCACCATCGGCACGCTGATCTGCGGCTCCTCCTCGCGCGGAATGGTGAGGAGCGCGACCAATCCCACCGCAATGGCGGCCAGCAGAAAAAGCGGCGTCAAGGGCGAGCGGATCGTGCCCTGGGTGAGATGTCCCGAAAAACCCAGATTCACGGCCGCACCAAGACGTCGCCGGCTTTAAGTCCGGAAAGGATTTCCAGCGCATCCGGCATGTCCGGACGCGGCAACTCGCGCCCTCGCTGAACCGGCACGTCGATGACGGCACCGGCCCCGCCGCGGAGCCGCACATAATCGATGCCAAAGCGGGTTACGATGAACGAACCCGGCACCAGCAAGCTCAATCGGTCGCCGGCCGAGACCCATACGCGAATGCGCTCACCCACGAAGTAATCGCCCAGATTCGCAACTGTTGCGTCGGCAATCACGCGGCCATCTTCAATCTGCGGGTAGACGAGCCGTACCGTGCCAAATTGCGCGCCGCTCTTGCCAAGCTCCTCGCCGGCAATCCGCACCGGATCGCCGGCCTTGAGAAATCGCGCGTGCCGCTCCGGCACCCGCAGCCGCAGCACGAAATTCTCCTCCGCTATGGTCGCGACGGTCTCCCCTGGCAGAACGACCGTGCCGACCGTCACCGAAACCTTCAGAACCCGGCCGGAGGCGGGTGCGAGCACATTGCCTTCGGTCACCTGCTGCTGGAGAACCGAGCGCTCCGCGACGCGGGCCTTCAGGGTGTTGGATACGACGTTGAAGGCGGTCTGCGCCTCGTCCAACCGGGTCTTCGGAATCGTGCCGCGGGCGAACAGGTCCTGGGCGCGAACGAGATCGGACTGCGACTGGGCGAACTGCGCTTCCAGGCCGGCAATTTGCGCGTCAATCGACTTCATCTGCAGCGCGAGCTTTTCGTCGCCGACGGTGGCGACCACCTGCCCCTGCTTGGCCGCATCGCCCTCCTTGGCGAAGAGCGCCACCACCGTGCCTCCGATGCGCGCCCGCGCGGGCACGACATTCGTGCTCTCAACCGTGGCGAACACGGCCTTTTCGTCGACGATGGTCTGGGATCCGACGACAAAGGTTTCCTGCGCAAGGGAGCGTTGCGCCAGCACGACAAGCAAGGCCAGAACGAGCGGAGCAAGGCGCACATCGATCATCTCAGGTCCTCCACGTCCCATCTCACGCAACCCGCCGCCGCAATCTTTGAACTGGCGCAAACCGCCGCCGCACCCCAGGCCCGCGCGATGCATTAGGGGTACACGCCGCGGCCGGCGCGCAGTAGATCCGATACAGCGCGCGCACGATCCGGCGTGCCGGCAAACTGCCGATCGAATACCAGATGGTCTGGCCATCGCGCCGCGTCGTCACAAGGCCGTCCTTGCGCAGCAAGGCCAGGTGCTGCGACACCGTCGAGACGCGAATTTTCAGAAGCGCGGCCAGTTCGCCCACCGAGCACTTTCGCTCGCTAAGTTGGCAGACGATGGCCAAACGATGGGGGTTGGCGAGCGCCCGCAACAGGCCACAGGCCTCGTCGGCGGCCGCGAACATCTCTTCGACCTTTATTTTCATACTTGCATATCTACGAATATTTGAATATTAAGTCAATGCAGCAAGGGCGGCTGGTGGATCGGGAAGTGCCGCCCCACAGGAGATTCGCAAAATGACCGTCGATCGTGCAGTTCTTTCTCTTGCCGGCAGCTTGGTGCTGGTGAGTCTCGCTCTCGCCTGGCTCGTTCATCCCTACTGGCTGATTCTGGCGGCTTTCGTCGGATTCAATCTGCTCCAGGCGGCATTCACCGGCTTTTGTCCAGCCGCCATCATTTTCCGCAAACTTGGCCTGAAGACGGGTACGGCCTTCGAATGCCCGCATGTCACAGGCAGATAGGCACCAGCGCCGGCAGATGACCCTGCCGTCGTGCGCATATTGAGCAGAGGCCAAAGCGGGAGGACTTTTCTTCGAAACGTCATCCCGCTTCTGCTCTCCGTTTGCGCATGGTCTTTTCCGAACACCGGTTCACGCTTTTCCGGATCGTGCGCTAAAGCGGGATGACTTTTCCTCGAAGCGTCATCCCGCTTTAGCTTTTTGTTTGAGCATGATCTCTTCCGAAAACCGCTTCACACTTTTCGGGATCATGCTCTAATGCGGTCGATACCCGTGACCGCGCCAAGCGCCGCAAGTCCCGGAACGGGCCCACACCATTCGAGTTCATCTGCCACGCATGGAAAGTGCAACCGCAACGACTGAGGCCAAATCCAATCCGTCACATGCCGGAACCGAACATCCGGACCGGATGACCAGACAATCCGCCATTCCGGCCTTCAAGTTACCCTACTCGCCCGGGCTGCTGGTACCGGCAATCCGCCGCTCGGAGAAAAGGCGCAAGGCCTCCGCGAATTCCTCGAGATCGCGCTCGGAAACCTGGGCACCGCATTCGTAGCAGCAATTGGTCATGCGATCGAACCAGCGGCAGCCGCATTCGTTGCAGGCAAGCTCGGGGGCACCCTTTGGATTTTGGAAGATCATGGCAACGCCCCTTGTGATCAGCGACAGGTGCCCATGAATACCAGTCCGAGCGAATCGAGAAATTCTTCATAGCCACAATTGAGCAGATCCTGTCGTGGCTTGACGACATAGAGCAGGATGTCGCGGCGTCGCACTTTGGTCTTGATCTCGGCAAACGGCGTCGGGTTCGCGGCATCGTGGAGTCGACGAATTGTTGCATCATCGGCGATGAACAGCAGGTCGACCCTGACTTGATCAAATCCGGGGAACGATTCGTACTTGGCCTGCATTGCCGCCCCGGTCGCTTCCCACACAACCATGGTTGCGGCGGGCGGATCGAAATCGTCCTTGGACATGAGCCCGACGCGCGACCCGGGCTGCATGCCGAGAAAGATCATGGGATGGCGATCCAGAACCGATTGCCATCCTGCGAGATCGAGATCATTGAGCCGCTGTCCGGGCATGGCCTGTCACGTCGGTGTCGCAGGTTAGAGCCGGCAACCGAGGCGATAGCCATCGTGAATGGCCTGGGTGAGACCGCGCGGAACCATGGCATCGCCGCAGCCATGGAGTTCATCGATCGACCATTCAAGCTCCGCCACGAGCTCTTGATTTCCCCGACCTGGCGACGCCGCAATCACCATATCGGCTTCGAAATGCTGCTCCTGGCCCTTTCCATCGACGACCGTCACGCCACCTTTCCCGATGCGGGTGACACGCGTGCTGGTAAAGGTGGGAATCTCCAATTCTTCGATCCAGGCCGTATGACGCCACTTCCATGACGGC
>WBUW01000153.1 GCA_008933495.1 Pseudorhodoplanes sp. | reverse complement strand
GCTAGAGCTTTCCGGCCTCCTCCTCCAGCTTCTTCAGGATCGGGGCCTTGTTTCGCCATTCAGAATACCATCTGTCGATCGCCGGACCGAAGAAAGGCCTGCTTGCCTCCACAATCGAGACCTTCGTTGTCCTGATCTTCGCCAGATAATCTGCGTCGATCCGTGCGTAGGATGCGACGAGCTGGTCGATCTGCGCCTTCATCACGGATGCGATAAGCTCCTCATCCTCTTTCGAGAAGATTGCCCATTTGCGCGCGGACGCCACGGCGATCATCGGGAACATCATATGGTTTGAGGCAATCATGGTGCCAGCATTGGTGTAGTATTTCGTGTTCCAGGTTCCCTCGAAATCGATCTGCATTCCGTCGATCTGCCGGTTGGCGAACGCATCATAAACCGCAGGCAGCGGCATCGGCGTCGGAGCCGAACCAAGCATCCGCCAGAAATCGAGCTCCGGGGCGAGAGGAATCGTACGAATCTTCTTGCCCGACAGATCACCGGCTGCTTTGACTTCACCTGCAGTCAATATCTGGCGCATGCCGGCCATACCGTAACCGAGCCCGACAACACCAAACTTGCTCATGCCGGCGAGCAGTTCCTGTGCTGCCGGTCCCTTGAGAAGAGCGCGGGCTCCAGCCACATTCTTAACGAGATAGGGGGCGAGCAACGCGCCATAATTTGGATCTCGGTTTGCGAATTCGCCAAGCGTCAGGAAAGCAAAATCAAGCACGCCGGATTGGAGCTGCTGGAGCATCTGTGCTTCGTTGCCGAGTTGTCCGCTCGGAAAAACGAGGAGATTGATCTTGCCACCGGATTTTGCCTTGATGTCTTCCGCAACGCGCGTTGCGGTCTTCGACCATTCATGCGGCGGCGGTGTAATTATCCCGATTCTAAGATCGGCGGCGACGGACACGGCATTCTGTGCCAAAAAAGCAACCGCGATGGCTGTGCTCATCCAGAGTCTTGCACTCATTAGTCTTCTCCTCCCGTTTGATTGATATTGCAGGATACTTCCGCGCGCTCGAAGTGCTGCGCGAACGCAACCATTGCCCTGTTGCGAACCATCGCGAGTTCGGATGGACTTCGTCCCCTGGCAATCTCTGCCATTCCCTCGACTAGCAATGCGCATGTTCCGGAGTCGAGATGAGGACGGCCGAGATTCGCCCAACATCCCTCGACGGCGGGCCCGAGTTCGGCAAGGAAGCGCGCCAAGCCGCCTTCGCCCCCGGCAAGGTGGAATACGGTGCTTGGCCCTGTGCTGATCCAGCGCGGCGCCAGCCCTTCCATCACCGCCATTTCGATATCGGCGAGGCTCGCAACACCGGTCGCGGCGAGATGAACAACTTCCCGCCAGAGCGCGAACTGAAGACGGTTTATAAGATGGCCCGGTACTTCCCGCCTCAGGTGAAGAACGGTCTTTCCCAAAGAATGATAAATCGCCTCCGCTCGCCCAAGCATTTCGGGTGCCGTATTGGTACCGCCGGATAGTTCCACGGTCGGCATCAGATAAGGCGGATTGCAGGGGTGCGCGATAAAGAGACGATCGGGATGCAGCATTCCTTCCTGCAGGACGGTCGCCGTGAGCCCAGATGAACTCGAGGCGATCAGGCAATCGGACGGAATATGGCTTTCCAACTCCACGAGCGCGGCACGCTTGAGTTCAAGCCGCTCGGGCAACGCCTCCTGGACGAGGATCGGCGCTGCTGGCAACTCGCTATAGTCGAGAATGACGAAGGGGGCCGCAGCCTCGGGATCGAGTGCCCCGAGCTGCGCCAAGACATTGCGGCCGACAGACCAGATCGAGGCAAGCCGCGGCGCCGCCGCCGCGTCACGATCGAGCACGGACACACTATAGCCGGCTCCTGCAAAGGCCACTGCCCAGCCCGCGCCGATCAGGCCGCCTCCGAGGACCAGTATATTGCGCTGAGGGATTTGCATCACGTGCCGACCGTGAATATTGCCGAGAGCGACGGAAAAACAATCAGCAGTAGGAGCACCGCGACGACTGCAACGAGATACGGGATGAGCAACCAAGCGATTCGCTCGGCGCGAATGTCATTCAGAAGGGCTGCAGTGAACAGGCCGGTGCCGACCGGCGGCGTCAGCAATCCGGCTGTGAGATTGATGCACACCACCATGCCAAATTGGATTGGGTCGATCCCGTATTGAATCGTGGCAATCGGCAACAGAACCGGCACGACCAGGATAATCGCGGGGATCGGATCCATCACCATTCCCACCCCCAGGAGCAGTGCTGTTACCAGCAGCAGAAAGACGGTTGGGGACGATGTTGTTGCCCGCATCATCTCGGCGACGGTGGCCGGGACGTTCTCGAAAGTGATCACCCACGAGAACACCTGGGCAGACGCAACGAGAAACAGCACAACAGCTGCACCTTTCGCCGCATTGACGAATGCGGAGCCGATGTCGGCGACCGTCATTTCCCGGTAGACGAAAAGTCCGACAAGAACTGCCATCAACGATGCAACAGCAGCCGCCTCCGTTGGCGTTGCAAGGCCCCCAAGGATCGATCCGATGATCGTCACCGGGATCAGCGCCGACGGCAGTGCATCCTTCACCGCCGCGAAGCGCTCAGGCCAACTCGACCTCGGCGTGGACGGTAAGCTGCGCCGGCGCGCCACCACACCGATAATGCCGACGAAGAAAAGGAAGAGCAGAAGACCTGGCACGATGCCCGCAGCAAAAAGATCGCCGATCGGAACCTGGGCAACCACGCCAAAGATGATGAAGATCATGCTTGGCGGAATGATTGGTGCGAGCAGGCCGCCCGCCGCTGTGATCGCCACCGAGACATCCTTCGGATATCCCGTACGAACCATCTCCGGCACTGCCAGCCGCGACATCACGGTAATCTGGGCTACCGTTGAACCGAGAATGGCCGCCATCATCATGTTGGCGACGAGATTGATATAGGCAAGCCCGCCCCGCACCGAACCCAGCATGGCCGCAGCAAGCGCCATCAGACGGCGCCCGATTCCGCCGGCATTCATGAACTCGCCAAGAAGGATAAAAAGCGGCAGCGCAAGCAACCCGTAATTTTCCAACCCACCGAACAATTGCTGACCGAATGATTGTAGAAGCCCGAAGTTCCCGGTGACCGCAATGTAAACAAGCGCAGTGATGATTAAGGCAAACGAAATCGGTATCGCGGCGAGAATCAGCCCGACAAAGGACAACCCCACGATCATGGCTTGCCTCCCGACGGCGCCTCGAGTGCAGTCATCAGGTTGGACAGGCAGTGAAAGAACGCGCTGAGGCAAAACAGCGGAAGGACGAGCCAGAACAGATATTTTGGGACCGGCATCGTCATTGCCGGTTCGGAATACATGTAGTTGAAGGTCTCGGCGCTGAACGCCGCAAGGCTTTCCGCATGGGCGAGTTCCAATGGCGAAAACCAGCGCCAAAGGATCACAGCGAATATCACGAAAAACGCCGTCAACACGGTGTGGATAAAAACAGAACTCCACCAACGGCCTCGAGCTCCGAAATAGTCGGGCAGCAAGGTCACCGCGATGTGAGTATTCGTCGCAAGACCGGCAGATGCGCCGAGAAAACCTGCCCAGATCATTGCATAGATGGCCAGTTCATCGATCCAGATCACCGGCTTTCCGAAGGCGCGCGTCGCCGTATTCGCCAGAAGCAGCACGAACACAATTCCGATCAGCAGACCGGCAATGACGTTCTCGATGCGGGCGAGCCGCAGGCTCACTTGAACGAGCGTTGATGGCTTCGGAAATCCGGTAACCATGTCCTGCGAGAACATCACATCACACCGATCCATAACGGAATGCGCCTCACCTCGATCTTGGTTTCCGCCCATTGTCCGTTACCTCCCAATCGTGACCCGCCGTCGACGACGGTGTGTTCAATCACTCAAGATGACCCAACAACGCAGCCGTGGTGCAGCCTGAATTCAAGAAGAGACCGCAAAGACCGTTCACTTGCCAGCCAAGAACACATCAAGCGCTCCAGTCATCGCCTAGATCAAACTCCGATTGGACCACCGCGCACACGCTCGTAGTTGGTCCTGCGATATTCAGGATCAATCAGACTGCACCGAAGCAAATTCGAAATCGCAGATGGCGTGGCCATCGAGCATGGGCAGCAGGTTCTTGACCGCTTCTTTGTGCAGAGGATGTGCGTTGTAGGCCTGCAAGTCGGCAAAGCTGTCGAAATCGCAAACAAGCCCATAGTCCCAGCGACCAGGCCGCGCTCCGGCTGGCGCCTGATGACGGCCAAAGGTCCAGCCGCGAATGCCCGGAACCCCCGCCGGTAGGGCATTGAGAATCTTCTCAGTCCTTTCCGCGTCCGCAGCGGACGCCAGCTTGTAGAGAAATACGTGCCGGATCATGAAACGCCTCCCTTGCAACCGCGTTCTTGTTTGACGAAAATCCTGGGCCCGGTGCCGCCCTGCTGTTACCTTCAACATCCCGAAACCGCTTCAGCATCAGCTCATACGATGTCCTCATCTCGACGCCGAATCTATGCGATTGACGGGGTTCGTCCCGTCGTCGATCCAACCGCCTTCGTGCATCCCGACGCCATACTCATCGGCGACGTAAGAGTGGGTCCAGGCTGCTACGTGGCACCGGGAGCGTCGCTGCGCGGCGATTTTGCTCGCATCATTCTGGAAAAGGGTTGCAATGTGCAGGACAATTGCACGCTGCATTGCCTGCCTGGCGTTGACCTGATCATCGGGCCGGATGGTCATATCGGGCACGGCGCCATCATTCACAGCGCACAGATCGGCTCCAACGCAATGGTCGGTATGAATTCGGTGATCATGGACCGTGCCATTGTCGGCGAGTCCGCAATCGTGGCGGCGATGACTTTCGTGGCGACAGGTGTCGAAATTCCCGCACGCCATTTGGTCATGGGTATCCCGGCGCGAATCGTGCGTCAGCTCACGCCGGCGGAATTGGCTTCGAAGATTGAGGCAACCGGCCAATATCACCAATTGACTCGCCGGTCTCTGGAGACCCATGCGGCAGTCGAACCGCTGACCGAGATTGAGCCTGATCGCCGGCGTGTTGCGGAGGGAGTTTCCATGCCTTTGCGGGATATCGCGCGCAGAAAACGCGGCAAAACGCGATGATCGCCGTGCGAACATCGTGGGCCGCCGGTATGGGAGCGGTGCGGAGAGCGGGTTAATTCCGGCAAGAACCTGCACGCATCCCCTCCGACTCTAGCTTCGCCGCGATGACCTCGCGCAAATCTTTTTTTGATACTTTTCCCATTCCGGAGAGCGGCAACGAATCAACAACCTCGAGACGCTCTGGCAATTTGAACTTGGCGATCTGTTTCTTCTCCAGGTAGGCAGTTAGTTCAGTCAAAGTAAGGGATTTGCCGGAGCGCAGCGTCACAAACGCACAACTCCGCTCGCCCATGACGGCGTCGGGCATGGCCACCACAGCAGCCATGTGAACCTTTTCGTGACCAAGAATAAGATTTTCGATTTCTTCAGCGCTGATCTTTTCGCCGCCACGATTGATCACGTCCTTCTTGCGACCTTCGACCACCAGATTGCCGCGTGGATGCAGTCGCACCATGTCGCCGGTGCGATAGAAGCCATCGCCGGTGAAAGCCTGTCGATTATAGGTATCGGACTTGTAGTAGCCGCGAATGGTGTAAGGGCCGCGAGTGATCAGTTCGCCGACCGCACCCACAGGCAGGCTCTCGTCGCTGTCGCCAACGATCCGGATCTCGTCAGCTGCGGAAACCGGGCGTCCTTGTGTCTCCACGATATCGCACCAGGGATCATCCGGCCGGCTGAGATTGGTCAACCCTTCCGCCATGCCGAAAGCGTGGCCAGGGGACGCAAACGGCCACGCCTTGCGTGTTTGCTCGACCAATTCGGGTAACATCTTCTGGCCGCCAGCATAGATGTGACGCAGCGAATCGAGACGGTACTTCTCGCGCAGCGGAGAATTCAGCAAGGAGATCAGCAACGCCGGCGTAACGCCGAGGAAGGTCGGCTGTTGTCGCTCAACCGCTTCAAAGATGGTCTCGGCCTCCGTGGACGCGCTCATGGCGACGCGGCCGCCGGCGACGAGTGCCGCCAGCATACCGGGCGCGCCGAGCGGGAAGTTATGCGCCGCCGGCAGCGCTACCAAAAAGGCGGTGTTCGCATCCCAGCGCAACGCACGGACGCATTCGGATGCATTGCAGAGGTAATCGACATGCGTGCGTGGAATGAGCTTGGGAACGCCCGTGGTTCCTCCCGACAGCAGCATGAAAGCGACTTCGAACGGATCCGGCCGGTGCGCTGCCAGCTCGCGCGTCGGCTCGCGCACCGGCGCATCCTCTGTCATCCACTCATCGAGATAGGCAATGCCTGGCTCCGTACCGTCTCCGAGCGCCACCAGATGCCGCAGGTTTGGATTCGCCGCCTGCAGCTCCCGCGCCATCGGGAGATAATCAAAATTCCGGTGCTGCTGCGGAAACAGATAGGCACTGGCGCCCGTGAGTTCGGCAAAATAGGACAATTCCCGCGCGCGATGATGCGGCAGACACATTACGGGAATGACGCCGATCTTCTGCAAGGCAAAGAAGACAATGACGAATTCACGGACGTTGGGAAATTGCAGGAGGACGATATCGCGCCGCTTCAGACCGAGGCCTAGCAGGTGCATCGCAATGTGGTTCGCCAGGCGATCGATTTTGCCGTAATTCAGATTACCGCGAAGATCGGATACAAACACGCGATCGGGTGCAGCGCCGGCGCGCGCCTCCAGAACATCGACGAGACTTTCTGTCTTCCAGTACCCCTGCCGCAAATACTGCGTGGCAAACGACTCCGGCCAGGGCGTGCAATGTTCGAGCATCAGTCCTCCGAGCAACCCATGATGAGGAACGATTGGTGTTACGTTCGCTCTGTTACTCCGCCGCGACCCTTGCTGCGCCGGCGTTCTCCTCGTTTTCTTTGAGACCGAACAGGATTCGGTCAGGCGACATCGGCAAGCGGTTCAGTCGCACTCCCGTCGCGTCGTAGATGGCATTGGCAAGCGCGGCGATGACGCCGGTGCCGGCCCCCTGCCCGGCCTCTTTGGCGCCGAACGGCCCCTCCGGTTCGAAGGTGATGACGTT
>WBUW01000152.1 GCA_008933495.1 Pseudorhodoplanes sp. | reverse complement strand
GCGCCGGGCCAAGCGCGATCCAGAACACGGTCCTGAAATTGTCCGCGGTCAGCGCCATGAGCGCGATCGCCAAGAGCGGCCCGATGAAGGCGCCGGCAGTATCGAGCGATTGCCGCAGGCCGAACGCCGCCCCGCGCACCGGCGCCGGCGTCAGGTCCGCGATCAGCGCGTCGCGCGGCGCCCCGCGAATCCCCTTGCCGATGCGGTCGATAAAGCGCGCGGCGACGATCCAACCGAGCCCGGTCGCGAGCGGAAAGATCGGCTTGGTGAAAGCGGCAAGGCCATAGCCGATCACCGCCAGGAGCTTGCGCTTGCCGAGCCAGTCGCTGAGCGCGCCGGAAAAGATCTTCACGATCATCGCCGTCGCTTCGGCTATGCCTTCGATGAAGCCGACCGCGACCATGGACGCGCCGAGCACGGTCACCAGATAGACCGGCAGCAGCGCATGGATCATCTCCGAAGAAATGTCCATGAACAGACTGACGAGGCCGAGCGCCCAGACCCCGGGCGGGATGTCCTTGAAACGGGAGCGGTCCGCAGCGTCCTGCGACATCGATCACGCATTTCGATTCAGCGCCGCGTTCCCGCGCGGCCGCAAACGCCCTATCCCGCAAGCTCGACCGTGGGCTCGCAGTCGACCGGAAAATTCACTGAATTGGCGATGAAGCATTGCCGGTGCGCCTCGTGGTGCAGGTCGCGCGCCTTGTCCGGATCGCCCGCCTTGATGGTCACGCGCGGGCGCAGCGTCACACGCTCGAAGCGCCCGCCTCTGGCGGCGTCCTCGATCAGCGTGGCTTCCGCGTCGTCGCTGTAATGCGTCACCGCAATGCCGGCGCGCGCGCACAGACCGAGGTACCAGAGCATGTGGCACGAGGCGAGCGCGGCGACCAGCAGGTCCTCCGGATTGTGCCGTGCCGGATCGCCGCGAAACGCCGGATCGGACGAGGCCGCAAGATCGGGCTTGCCGGCGACGCGAATGGTGTGGTTGCGCGAATGCGTCGAACTGCGCGCCGTTCCGGTCGGGTCGGACCATTCCACGCTTGCGCGATAGGAGTGGCGTCCGGCAACCATGGCGGGGTTCAGCGGCCGGGCGTCCAGGCCGTGTAGTCGCCGGTCGCCTTCGGCCGGCGTCCCTGCGCGAGCGTCGAGCCGGCCGGCCGGTAGGCGCCGGCGGTACCGGTCAGGTTCGGCCGGTGCGGTTTCTGCCAGGGACGCGGCTTGTAGCTCTGCTGGGTCGGCGGCGTATCGACGGTGTGATGCAGCCAGCCGTGCCAGGCCGGGCCCACCATCGAGGCCTCGGCATAGCCGTTATAGACGACCCAGCGGCGGTCGGTTCCGAGGTAGGGATCGATCTTGCCGCCCTTCGTGCGGTAGTAGCGATTGCCGAACTCGTCCTCGCCGACGAACTCGCCGTAGAGCCAGGTCCAGACCTGGGTGCCGAACGTCTGTCCGCTCCACCAGGTGAAGAATTTCAGCAGGAAGTTTTTCATCGCCGCCCGTCCGGTTGATGCGCCCTGATTGCCACCGCGGCCGGCCTCTGTCCAGCGCGGGAGGCAAGGCGCGCGCAGGTGCAGCGCGTGCGCATGGAAGCCGCGCCCGGAAATGCGGGCGCCGTGGACGGGGCGTGCGTGCCGCCATGGCGGCGCGACCCGCGCAAGGGTGCTGACGCGGGATGACTGTTCCTTGAAACGTCGTCGCGCTTCGGCTCTTTCGTTTGCGCATGATCATTTCCGAAAACCGCTTCACGCTTTTCGGGATCATGCGCTAACGCCTTCGGCGGACTACGAGAATCAGTGCGCATCGGGCGCGCCCGGAGCCTGCCGCCCGGTGCTTGGGCACCGCCCGGGCGGCCGGGCTTCGCCCCCCCGGTCCGCATCTGTGCCCGAAATCCCCGCTATTCCGGCGCCTCCCGCGATTTGCGACAGCGCGGTGACAAAGGGGCTTGGCGAATCCGGAAAACCGGGCCGATACTTGCCGCAGCCGGACGCCGGATCGTCCCCAAACTAGGCCACGGGACCACAAGATTTAGCGTTTGGTTCAGACATTCCGTCTATTACTTGACGTATGCGACGGGTCTGTCCTAGGGTTTGTATCCACCGCGGCGGAAAGTGTTCGGCGTCTCCGGACAGCGGTTTCAATCAAGCTTCGCGAGGCAACCACCCGCCAGGAAAGGCGCTTGGCGGGAGCGGCTTTGCGTCGCCGGCGGCGGGATGAGGCCTGACGCCAGGTGTCAAAACCGGGTGTGGGAGCGGTGCCGGGAGCCGGTTCCGGGCCCACATGTCAGTCGGCGTCTGGGAACGAACCGGATGCGGGGGGCGCAGACAGGCCCGTCGCGACGGAGACGGTGTCGCCGCCTTGGGGCCGGCCCCCGGGGTATGCGACGATAAAACGGGGCAGAAGAACAATGCGGATCGAGCGGCGCTATACCAAGGACGGCCAGTCTCCCTATGCGGAGATCAATTTCCACACGACCACGAGCGAGATCAGGAATCCCGACGGCTCGATCGTGTTCCGGCTCGACGAGGTCGAAGTGCCGGATTTCTGGTCGCAGGTGGCCTCCGACGTTCTGGCGCAGAAATATTTCCGCAAGGCGGGGGTCCCTTCGCGGCTGAAGAAGGTCGAGGAGAATGCGGTCCCCTCCTTCCTGTGGCGCTCGGTCGCCGACCAGGCCGCGCTCGCGGAGCTGCCGGAGAACGGGCGCTATACCGGCGAGCTTTCCGCCAAACAGGTGTTCGACCGCCTCGCCGGCACCTGGACCTATTGGGGCTGGAAGGGCGGCTATTTCGATTCGGAAGCCGACGCCCGGGCCTTCTTCGACGAGCTGCGCTACATGCTCGCAAAGCAGATGTGCGCGCCCAATTCGCCGCAATGGTTCAATACCGGGCTGCACTGGGCCTATGGCATCGACGGCCCCTCGCAAGGCCATTTCTATGTCGACTTCCAGACCGGCGAACTGGTCAAGTCCGACTCCGCCTACGAGCATCCGCAGCCGCACGCCTGCTTCATCCAGGGCATCACCGACGACCTCGTCAACGAGGGCGGGATCATGGACCTGTGGGTGCGCGAGGCGCGGCTGTTCAAATACGGCTCGGGCACCGGCACCAACTTCTCGCGCCTGCGCGGCGAAGGCGAGAAGCTGTCCGGCGGCGGCAAGTCGTCGGGGCTGATGAGCTTTCTCAAGATCGGCGACCGCGCGGCCGGCGCGATCAAGTCCGGCGGCACGACGCGGCGCGCCGCCAAGATGGTCGTGGTCGATGCCGACCATCCCGACATCGAGCAATATGTCGACTGGAAGGTGAAGGAGGAGCAGAAGGTGGCGGCGCTCGTCACCGGCTCCAGGATCAACCAGAAGCATCTGCGCGCGGTGCTCAAGGCCTGCGTGAATTGCGAGGGCTCGGGCGACGACTGCTTCTCACCTGAGAAAAATCCCGCGCTCAAGCGCGAGATCAGGCTCGCGCGCAAGAACCACGTGCCGGACAATTTCATCAGGCGCGTGATCCAGTTCGCGCGGCAGGGCTATACCGACATCGAATTCCCGATCTACGACACCGACTGGGATTCGGAAGCCTATCTCACCGTCTCCGGCCAGAACTCCAACAATTCGGTGCGCGTCACCGACGAATTCCTCAAAGCGGTGGAAAGCGACCGCGGCTGGGATCTGACCTGGCGCAACCGGAAGGGCATCGCCAAAACGGTGAAGGCGCGCGAATTGTGGGAGAAAATCGGCTACGCCGCCTGGGCCTGCGCCGATCCCGGCCTGCAATTCCACACCACGGTGAACGACTGGCACACCTGCCCGGCCTCGGGCGAAATCCGCGCCTCCAATCCGTGCTCGGAATACATGTTCCTCGACGACACCGCCTGCAATCTCGCTTCCCTCAATCTGCTCACCTTCCGCGACGCGGCGACCAGGCAGTTCGACATCGAGGGCTACGAGCACGCGGTGCGGCTGTGGACGGTGGTGCTCGAAATCTCGGTGCTGATGGCGCAGTTTCCGTCGAAGGAAATAGCGCTCCTGTCCTACGAGTTCCGCACGCTCGGTCTCGGCTATGCCAATATCGGCGGCCTGCTCATGTCGTCGGGCATCGCCTATGACTCGGAGGCCGGCCGTGCGATCTGCGCAGCTCTCACCGCGATCATGACCGGCGTGTCGTACGCGACCTCCGCCGAAATGGCCGCCATCCTCGGCGCCTTCCCGGGCTATGCCAAAAACCGCGAGCCCATGCTGCGCGTGATGCGCAACCACCGCCGCGCGGCTTGCGGCGAGCGCACCGGCTACGAACAGGTCGCCACCCCGCCGGTGCCGCTCGACGGCGCCGCCTGCCCCGATCCGCGCCTGGTCGAACACGCCCGCCGCGCCTGGGACCGCGTGCTGGCGCTCGGCGAGGAGCACGGCTTCCGCAACGCGCAGGCGAGCGTGATCGCGCCCACCGGCACGATCGGCCTGGTCATGGATTGCGACACCACCGGCATCGAGCCCGACTTCGCGCTGGTGAAGTTCAAGAAGCTCGCCGGCGGCGGCTATTTCAAGATCATCAACCGCGCCGTGCCGGAGGCGCTGCGCGTGCTCGGCTACAGCGAAAGCGAGATCGCCGAGATCGAGGCCTATGCGGTCGGCCACGGCACCTTGTCCAACGCCCCCGGCATCAACCACACCACGCTCAAAGCCAGGGGCTTCACCGACGAGGCGATCGCGAAGGTGGAGAAGGCGCTGCCGGCCGCCTTCGACATCAAGTTCGCCTTCAACAAGTGGACGCTGGGCGAGGATTTCTGCCGCTCAGCCCTCGATATCCCGGCCGAGGCGCTGGCCGCTCCCGGCTTCGACTTGCTCGCGCATCTGGGCTTCTCGCGGCGCGAGATCGAGGCCGCCAACGTGCATGTCTGCGGCGCCATGACGGTGGAAGGCGCGCCGCACCTGAAGGCCGAACATTATGCGGTGTTCGACTGCGCCAATCCGTGCGGGCGCACCGGCAAGCGCTATCTGTCGGTGGAGAGCCACATCCGCATGATGGCGGCGGCGCAGCCCTTCATCTCCGGCGCGATTTCCAAGACCATCAACATGCCCAACGAGGCGGGCGTGGAGGACTGCAAGGCGGCCTACATGCTGTCCTGGAAGCTGGCGCTCAAGGCCAACGCGCTCTATCGCGACGGCTCCAAGCTCTCACAGCCGCTGCAAAGCCAGATCATCGCCGACGAGGACGACGAGGACGACGCGGTCGAAGCCTTCCTCGAGAAGCCTTCGGCCGCGCGCGCCGCGGCGCTGACCGAGCGCGTGGTGGAGAAGGTGGTCGAGCGCATGGTGGTGCTGCGCGAGCGCGAGCGCATGCCGCACCGCCGCAAGGGCTATACCCAGAAGGCGGTGGTCGGCGGCCATAAAGTGTATCTGCGCACCGGCGAATATGACGACGGGCGCCTGGGCGAAATCTTCATCGACATGCACAAGGAAGGCGCGGCGTTGCGCTCCTTCATCAACAATTTCGCGATCGCGGTCTCGCTCGGCCTGCAATACGGCGTGCCGCTCGATGAATATGTCGACGCCTTCACCTTCACCCGCTTCGAGCCGAGCGGGCCCGTGCAGGGCAACGACTCGATCAAGTATGCGACCTCGATCCTCGATTACGTGTTCCGCGAACTGGCGGTGAGCTATCTCTCGCGCTTCGATCTCGCCCATGTCGATCCGAGCGAGAGCGGGTTCGACGCGCTCGGCAAGGGCGTCGCCGAAGGCAAGGCACCGCCGGCCGCGCAATATGTGTCGAAGGGGCTGACGCGCTCGCGCACCGACCGGCTCGGCATTGTGGCGGGCGGCCCGGCGGCGGGCACGCCCGCGGCCGGCGGCAACGTCACCGCGCTGAAAGCCGCCGGCGCGACCGCGCTGAAAGCCGAGCCCGAGGCCAGGCTCTCCCCGGCCCAGCAGATGGAGGTGCGCGCGCTCGACCAGCTCGAATGGCAGCAGGTGGAAGAGCGCATGCGCAGCCTGATCGAGACCACCGACCGCGGCTCCGCCAAGGCGCAGGCCGCCGAGAAGCGCGCAGAAGCGCGCGCCAAGGGCTACGAAGGCGAAGCCTGCGGCGAATGCGGCAACTTCACGCTGGTGCGCAACGGCACCTGCATGAAATGCGATACGTGCGGCAGCACGACGGGGTGTAGTTGAAAGATAAAACCGATCACGATTCGCGTAACAGGACGAAACCGATGCCAAACGAAGTTGAAGTATTTCATTTTGATGACACTCGTCCGAGCTTTGAAAGCTTCGCTCAAAGCAATGGATTCAAATACTGGCTCGCATCGCAACTGATGGAGTGTCTTGGTTATGCAACCATGCAGCCCATCCTCAAGGCCATGAATCACGCGATGGCGGCATGCGCGACTTTGAATATACCGATTAATGAAAATTTCGTCGAAACAAGTGATGCGGGGGGTGGCCGCGATTGGAAGCTTTCACGGTTTGCTTGTTACATGACCGTAATGAATGGCGACTCAAAAAACCCGAAGATCGCGCAAGCTCAAGCGTATTTCGTGACTATGGCGGAAGCATTTCGTCAATATGTTCAGGAGGCGGGAAACGTCGAACGCGTTCTTATTCGCGGGGAAATATCTGAGCGCGAAAAGGCCCTAAGCGGAACCGCATCAGCACACGGCGTCGATAACTACGCGTTCTTCCAAAACGCCGGATATCGCGGAATGTATAATATGGATTTGACGCAAGTTCGCGCCCGTAAGGGCGTGCCGAACGGTCGATCGCCGCTAGACTTTATGGGCAAGACCGAACTAGCAGCAAATCTCTTCCGAATCACTCAAACGGACGAAAAAATCAGGAATGATGACGTTCGTGGGCAGAAGCCTCTTGAGCGCACTGCGGAGCAAGTCGGTCGAAAAATTCGCGACACAATGATTTCCCTCAGTGGAACAAGACCGGAAGCGTTGCCTTCGGCCAAAGATCTGAAGGAAGTTCAGAAAGGACTGAAGAGATCTCACAAGGAATATGTAAAGCTGGACAAGCCAATAAAGTCTGTCTCCAAATAGCAGCGTAGCCCGGATCACGCTCCGCTCCCTCCGGGCTACGTCCTCCCATCGCTCATCCTTCGGCGCCCGTCCACGGCCTGCGCGCCGCGTG
>WBUW01000151.1 GCA_008933495.1 Pseudorhodoplanes sp. | reverse complement strand
ATCGTCTATGACGCGCTCCGGTGGCGCTCATCGAGCCAGTGGGTGTTGGGTGTGGAGACGCCGCGTGCCGCGGTTGCGGGGGCCGTGGGGCGGTACTGGAAACTGGGTGGCTCCGGCCTTGCCTCGATCATCGACGGGGATCCCCATGCGCCGCCGCAACTGACCAGCGCAGAGCGGGCGCTGATCGACCTCGCCGACCTCGCGGCGGCCCCCTCGCATGTGCGGGCAGATATCCCCGCCTGGCTCGCCTCGCGCTTCGAGCGGAGCTTCGGCGACGACTGGGTCGAGGAGGGCGCCGCGCTGGCGCTCCGTCCGCCGCTCGATCTGCGGGTCAACCGGCTGAATGGCACGCGCGAAGAGGCAATCGCCGCCTTGCCCGACCTGCCCGTCGCCCCCGCGCCCTGGTCGCCGGACGGGCTTCGCCTGGTCCAGGCCGCGGACGCCAGGAGCCCGGCGATCCATGCCGAGCCTGCTTTCATCAAGGGGCTGATCGAGATTCAGGACGAGGGGTCGCAACTGGCCGCGCTCTTCTCCGGGGCCTTGCCGGGCGCGCAGGTGGTCGATCTGTGCGCGGGAGCCGGCGGCAAGACGCTGGCGCTCGCCGCCATGATGCAGAACAAGGGACAGATTTTCGCAACCGACAGCGACAAGCGCCGGCTCGCGCCGATCCATGAACGGCTCGAGCGCGCCGGCGCGCGCAATGTGCAGGTTCGCACCCCGCGCGGCGATGCCGATGTCCTGTCCGATCTTGCCGGACGGATCGACCTCGTTGTGATCGATGCGCCGTGCACCGGCACCGGATCGTGGCGGCGCAATCCGGATGCGAAATGGCGGCTGCGGCCGGGCGCGCTCGAACTGCGGATCAAGGAACAGCGCGCCGTGCTGGAGCGGGCACTCTCGCTCATCAAGCCGGGCGGCCGCATCGCCTACATCACCTGCTCGCTGCTCGACGAGGAGAATGGCGCGCAGGTGCGCGATGTCCTGGCGCGGCAAACGGCGTTTTCCGTCGTGCCGCCGCAGCAGGTCGTCGGTGCGCTCGGCGAGCGCGCCTTCATGTTCGCGCGTGCAGCGCTGATGACGCCGGAGGGAATGCTGATGACGCCGCGACGCACGGGGACCGACGGATTTTTCGTGTCGCTGCTGCGCCGCGCGTGAGCGGCATGGCCGATCCGGATCAGGCCGCGCGCCCGAGCGGGCTTTGCCAGGCCGCAACCTCGGCCGGATCGGCCTCGACCTGCCAGCGGCCGTCGCGGCCGCCGCTGTCGACGCCGGCCGCCAGATGGGCGAGAAAGTCCGAACGCGGGATCGAGCGGAAGCCCATATCGAGGATGGTCGGGGTCGGGAACTTGCCGTCATTGAGGCGGTAACCCCAGCGGTTGAGATGCCAGTTGAGCACGTTGAAGCCGAGCTTCGAGGTATTGTCCTCGTGCGAGAACTGCGACTCGGTGAAGAAGATGCGCCCGAGCGCGACGCCATAGCCGCCGCCGACGAGCGTGCCTTCCGGATTCCAGACCTCGAAGGAATGGCAATAGCCGGCATCGTGGAGGGCGGCGTAGGTCCGCATGATCTGCGGCGTGATCCAGGTCACATGCCAGCGCCCCTCGCGCCGTCCGGCGCAGGCCTTGATGACAGCCTCGAAGCGACGGTCGAAGGTGACGCGATAGCGGCCCTGGCGCATCAGGCGGCGGATGCGCCGCGACATGTGCAACTCGTCGAGGAACAGCACGCAGCGCGCGGGCGGCGAACTCCAGGACAGCGTTCCGAAATGGCCGGACGTGAACAGGCCGCGCCGGTAGGCGGCGACCATAGTCGGGACCGACATGTCGTGCACGATTCCGGCGAGCCCCTGATCGTCGAGCGTGCGTTCGGGATCGGGCAGCCGCGTATCCGGCGCCACCAGGTCCCCGGCCCAGAGCCGCAGGAAGGCGGGCAGGTGGCGCGCGCGCTGTGGCTTGAGCGCCCACAGGACGCCGAGCGTGATTCGCTCGGACATCTCGACCGGGGTCTCGCGAAACAAGTTGGCGCGCAGCGCGGGGATTTCCTCGGCGGCAATGGAAAGGATATCGGGGTCGATCATGGCAATGCGACGGGCCTCTTTCGCCCGCATAAAACCTTGGAAATCGCCCACAATTGCGGCATCGCCCGTCAACTTCCGCGGTTAACGCTAATGCGCTGTCGCGCCGGCGGGCGAGGATTACGCAAAGCCTGACGGCAAAGTCTCGACAGGCCGTTAACGCCCATCTAGAACCAGCCATGGCCGAGCAAAAAGGTCTTCACGAAAAGGTCCTGATCGTTGATTTCGGCTCGCAGGTGACGCAGCTCATTGCGCGGCGCGTGCGGGAAGAGGGGGTCTATTCGGAAATCGTCCCGTTCAGCAAAGCCGAAGAAGCGTTCCGCGCGATGCGGCCGAAGGCCGTGATCCTGTCCGGCGGACCGGCCTCGGTGCTCGACGCCGATGCGCCGCTCGCCCCGACGGCGATTTTTGCGGCGGGGGTCCCGGTGCTCGGCATCTGCTATGGCGAGCAGGCGATGGCACACCAGCTCGGCGGCCGCGTCGAAGGCGGGCATCACCGCGAATTCGGCCGCGCCGAGGTGACGATCACGGAGAACTCGCCGCTCTTCGAGAATGTCTGGAGCAAGGGCGAGAAATATCCGGTCTGGATGAGCCACGGCGACCGCGTGACCGGGCTGCCGGACGGCTTCCGCGTGCTCGGCACCTCGCCGAATGCGCCGATCGCGATCATCGCCGACGAAAAGCGTCGGTTCTACGCCACCCAATTCCACCTGGAAGTCGTGCATACGCCGCATGGCGCGGCGCTGTTGCGCAACTTTGTGCGCAGGATTGCCGGCCTCAAGGGCGACTGGACCATGCGCGCCTTCAAGGAGGAGGCGATCGAGCGCATCCGCGCGCAGGTCGGCAAGGGCCGCGTGATCTGCGGCCTTTCCGGCGGCGTCGATTCATCGGTGGCCGCGGTCCTGGTCCATGAAGCGATCGGCGACCAGCTCACCTGCGTGTTCGTCGATCACGGCCTCCTGCGTCTTGGCGAAGCGCAGAAAGTGGTCGCGCTGTTCCGCGGCCATTACAATATCCCGCTTGTGCACGTGGAGGCGGCCGACCGTTTCCTCGGCGCGCTTGCGGGCGTCGACGATCCGGAAGCCAAGCGCAAGATCATCGGCAAGCTGTTCATCGACGTATTCGAGGAGGAGGCGAAGAAGGTGGGCGGCGCCGAGTTCCTCGCCCAGGGCACGCTTTATCCCGACGTGATCGAAAGCGTGTCGTTCACCGGCGGTCCGTCCGTCACCATCAAGTCGCATCACAATGTCGGCGGCCTGCCCGAGCGCATGCAGATGAAGCTGGTCGAGCCGCTGCGCGAATTGTTCAAGGACGAGGTGCGCGCGCTCGGCCGCGAGCTCGGCCTGCCCGACGCGTTCGTCGGCCGGCATCCGTTTCCCGGGCCCGGCCTTGCGATCCGCTGCCCGGGCGCGATCACGCGCGAGAAGCTCGACATCCTGCGGCTGGCCGACGAAATCTATATCGAGGAAATCCGCCGCGCCGGGCTGTACGACGACATCTGGCAGGCGTTTGCCGTGATCCTGCCGGTGAAGACGGTCGGCGTGATGGGCGACCACCGCACCTACGAATACGTGGTCGGCCTGCGCGCGGTGAGCTCGACCGACGGCATGACCGCCGACTTCTATGCGTTCGAGATGCGCTTCATCGGCCATGTGGCGACGCGCATCATCAACGAGGTCAAGGGCGTCAACCGCGTGGTCTATGACGTGACGTCGAAGCCGCCGGGGACCATTGAGTGGGAGTGAGGCACGCGCCGAGAGCTACTCGGTTGAGATCTTGAGCTCGACGGCGCCGGCATAGCCATAGACGTCGTAGAGCAGGGTCAGGATTTCGCTTGCGACCGCCGCATCGGTGAACTTGCCGAGCGGGTAGCTCTTGGAATAGTTGGGCGCGCGGCCCGGCTCGGTGTAACCAGCGTCGCGCAGTTTCGCGACGCGCTCGGGTGTCAGCACCGCCGCCAGCGCCGGCCAGCTCTCCGCCGATTGCGCCTCGCAGTAGAATGTCGGCGGCGAGGTTTGCGGCATGCACTGGATGTAGCCGATGCCGGCACTGAACACGACGTAGACCTTGCGATCGCTATTCACGCGCAGCCGCTGGATTTCCGCGGCCACAGTGGTTCCGTAAACTTCAATCAGCATCTGCGCGGACGCGGCGATGCGTGCCGGCTGCGGCTCCGGCTTGTAGAGACAGCTGCGCAGCGCGGTGGCGCGCATCTTCGGCGCGTCGTTGACCATGCCGGCGAGGTTTTGGCCGGGGCCGTTGCGTGGCGGGCAGGGGATGTCGACAACCCAGGCGGTCTGCAATTCGAGCTCGGGCGCCTGCGCGTCATAGACCTCGATCAATGTGCGCAGGATGTGATCGGCGACGCTGGCGGTCGCCATGCCCGGCGGAAAGATCTGAACGTAATTTCCGAAGCTCGGATCGAGCGTCCAGCCGAGCGTCGCCAGCCGGTTCTGCCGCTCCGGCACCAGGATCCGCGTGAGTGAAGGCTGCATGGTCGCGCCGGCGGCTTCACAGCGCAGCGCGCGGTCCGACAGGCGGCGGCATTGCACATATTTATTGCCGTCCCAGACGGTCGCATAACCGACGCGGCTCGGCCGAACCAGCGCAGTGATGTTCTGAAGCGCCTCGTCGATGCGCGAGCTTGGAGTTTGCGCGCCAGCAGGATGAATGACGGCGAAGACGCCGATGGCAGCCGCAAGCGCGGCGATCTCGCGCCAAAATCCGATCGGTCCCACGACAGACGCCCCACCACAAAGCCGTACGCCGGATGGAACATAGTAAGAACAAACTTCCTGAACTTGTCAACCGAAGTCGTCTGCCAATCTTGCGCGGCGGGCGGTATCAAACTGGAATCCGGAATTGAGGGGGGCGTGACTTGAGCCGCGGTTTCAAAATCTTCCTGGCCTTTGTCGCAGGCCTGATCGCCGGGGAGGCGATCCCGATCGTCTGGTATATCGTGGCGACCAGTTATTTCGGCGTGTTCGACCGCGACGGCGGCGGCGCGATGGGCGCGATCTTCCTGATCGGCCCGGTGCTGGCGCTGCTGCTGGCGACCGTTGCCGCGATCGTCACCGCACGGCGGACCGCGTGATCGCGATTGCGCAAGTATCGTCGCGAGCTGCGGTGAAGAAGATGAATAGCCACGATTGAAGTGTGGGGACGCGGCACATGCCCATCACCGTCTACGGCATCAAAAATTGCGACACCATGAAGAAGGCTTTTGCCTGGCTCGACAAGCATGGCGTCGATTACGACTTCCACGACTACAAGAGCCGCGGCGCCGAGCGCGCAAAACTGGAAGGCTGGGCGAAGAAGCTCGGCTGGGAGAAAGTGATCAATCGTGCCGGCATGACGTTTCGCAAATTGCCGGAGAAGGACAAGGCCGGCCTTACCGAGGCGAAGGCGATCAGGCTGATGCTGGCGCAGCCCTCGATGATCAGGCGGCCGCTGCTGGAGCTTGGCGGCGGCAAGCTGCTGGTCGGCTTCAGCGCCGACGATTACGCGAAATCCCTCGATGGGCGTTGAAAAGCGCCCGTGTCACGGAAATTTCCGGGGCGGCGTCACGCTTTTTGACTCTTGCCTTGCCATGCTGCGCGCATGGGCAGTGACCTGATCGACCCGAACGAGCCCGCGTTTGGAGGAGAGGGCGGCGCGCCGGCGCCGTCGCCGCGGCGTCTGCTCGGGGGCTTCCGGTGTTCGACATCGTGCCGTGGCTGATGCTCGCGTCCACCATGCGCTTCATCGGCTGGCGCGGCGGAACCTTCGGTCTCGTGACCACGGTGCTGTCGGATCTGTTCGTCTTCATCGCATTCCTGCTCGGCGCGCGCGCGATGATCGAATGGACCGGCGGACGCATGCAGATCGGCCGCGCCGGCTTTCGCGAGCAGCTCGCGCTCGCGCACAAAATCCTGCTGCGCGTCTTCGTGCTGCTGGTGGCGGCGACCGTCATCGTCGGCCTGCTCGGGTCCGCCAGGCTCGGCCCCTCTATGATGATGGGCTTCGACGGCATCGCCTTCGACCAGTTCAGCAAGCTCGGCAGGATCTGGAGCGCGGTGCTGGCGGCGGTCGCGTTCATGCTGGTGGTCACGGCGGAGACCAGCGGCCAGGTCATGCTCGGGGCGGCGTTGCGCGCGCTGGCCCGCCATGCCGGCTGGATGGTGCCGGCGATCGCGGCGATCGCGCTGCTGCAATTCGGGCTGAGCGGGCTGCAGGGCGTGGCGCGCGCATGGGTCTACGCGCTGTGGCAATCCGCTGCGCCGGAGATGCTCAAGAACTTCGTCTATTTCTTCTTTGTGTTCGGCTTCGCGAGCCTGCGGGTGTGGCTGACGCTTGCGATCCTGACGCTGGCCTTGCGCGAATCATACCGGCGCCGGGGCCCGGTGGTGGCGATCCGCCCACGCGCCGATTGAGGCATTCCGGGCCGCGCCGGCCGCCACTTGAAAGGCGCCTGTTTCCCTGCCACATGGCGCGGGATGAACAAGCCTCTCATCCCTGCGGAGTCGCAAGGCGCCGCGCGCTCCCCGCTTGCCGCCGAGGCCGCGCGCCGGCGCACTTTTGCCATCATCTCCCATCCGGACGCCGGCAAGACCACGCTGACCGAGAAGCTGCTCTTGTTCGGCGGCGCCATCAATCTCGCCGGCCAGGTCAAGGCCAAGCGCGACCGCCGCGCGACCCGGTCCGACTGGATGTCGATCGAACGCGAGCGCGGCATTTCGGTTGTCACCTCGGTGATGACGTTCGAGTTCGGCGGCAGGGTCTTCAACCTGCTCGACACGCCCGGCCACGAGGACTTTTCGGAAGACACCTACCGCACCCTGACCGCGGTCGATTCCGCCGTCATGGTGATCGACGCCGCCAAGGGCATCGAGGCGCGCACGCGCAAGCTGTTCGAGGTCTGCCGGCTGCGCGACATTCCGATCATCACCTTCATCAACAAGATGGATCGCGAGAGCCGCGACCCGTTCGAACTGCTCGACGAGATCGAAAAGACGCTGGCGCTCGATACCGCCCCGGTCACCTGGCCGATCGGGCGCGGGCGCGACTTTATCGGCACCT
>WBUW01000150.1 GCA_008933495.1 Pseudorhodoplanes sp. | reverse complement strand
ACCCGGCGCGCAATGATTTCGTCGAGCGACTGCGACAGGCGGCGGTTGTCGTCCTGCTCTTGCGCCGCCGGCGCGATCAGCGCCTCGAGGGCGGCGGCATCGACCGCGGCGCGCCGGCCCCAGCGAAAGGCCGCCTGGTTCATGGCGACCGCCTCGCCGTTCAGTTCGATGGCTTTCTCGATCGCTGCCGCCGACAACGGCAGCGCGCCCTTCTGGTAGGCATAGCCGACGAGAAAGATGTTGGCGGCGATCGAATTGCCGAGCAGCGCGGTCGCCAGACGGGTGGCGTCGACGAAGGCGACATTGTCCCGCCCGGCCGCCGTCACGAGCGCGCGCTTGAGCCGTTCGGTCGGCAGCGAGAAATCGGCGTTGCGGGTGAAATCGCCGGGCAGGAATTCCGCCAGGTTGGCGACGATCTGCGTCGCGCCGTGCTTGACGGCGGCGAGCACTTTCTTGTTGGCGGCAACGACGATGTCGCCGCCGAGCACGAGGTCGCAGCCGCCGGCGGCCATGCGGATGGCGTGGATGTCCTCCGGTTTGTTGGCGATGCGGATATGGCTGTACACCGCGCCGCCTTTCTGCGCGAGGCCGGCCATGTCGATGATGCCGACGCCCTTGCCTTCCAGATGCGCCGCCATGCCGAGCACCCCGCCGATCGTGACGATGCCGGTGCCGCCGACGCCGGTGACGATGATGCCGTAGGGCGCGCCGATCGGCGGCAGCGCCGGGGCCGGAAGCGGCGGCAGGTCGCCGCCCTCGGCAACGCCCTTGCCGCGCTTCTGCCGGGCGCCGTGCACCGTCACGAACGACGGGCAGAAACCCTGCAGGCAGGAATAGTCCTTGTTGCAGCTCGACTGGTCGATGGTGCGCTTGCGGCCCCATTCGGTCTGCAGCGGCTGCACCGACACGCAGTTCGACTTGATGCCGCAATCGCCGCACCCCTCGCAGACCAACTCGTTGATGATGACGCGCTTGTCGGGATCCGGATAAAGCCCGCGCTTGCGGCGGCGGCGCTTTTCGGCGGCGCAGGTCTGGTCGTAGATCAGCACGGTGGTGCCCGGGATCGCCGCCAGTTCCTTCTGCACCGTGATCAGGTCGTCGCGGTGATGGACGGTGAGCGCGCGCGGCCAGTCGGTGTCCTTAGGATATTTCCAGGGCTCGTCGGTGACCACGACGACGCGCCGCACGCCTTCGGCCGCCACCTGGCGGGCGATCTGCGACACGGTAAGCCCACCGTCGTTCGGCTGTCCGCCGGTCATCGCCACGGCATCGTTGAACAGCACCTTGTAGGTGATGTTGACGCCCGAGGCGACGGCGGCGCGGATCGCCAGATAGCCCGAATGATTGTAGGTGCCGTCGCCGAGATTCTGGAACACGTGCGCGCGCCTGGAGAATGGCGCCTCGCCGATCCAGTTCGCACCCTCGCCGCCCATCTGCGTGTAGCCGAGCGTGGAGCGGTCCATCCATTGCGCCATGTAATGGCAGCCGATCCCGGCATAGGCGCGCATGCCCTCGGGCACGACGGTCGACGAATTGTGCGGACAGCCGGAGCAGAAATAGGGCGTGCGCTGGGCGACGTCCTGGATTTCGCGCAGGGCATGCTGCGCCTGCTTCAGGCGCGAGACGCGCGTGGCGATCGCATCGTCATGGCGGCGCGCCAGCAAGCGGTCGCCGATGGTGATGGCGACCTCGTTCGGGTCGAGCGCGCCCTTGACCGGGAACAGCCATTCGCCGCGCTCGTCCTTCTTGCCGATGCAGACCGGCTGGTTGGCGGTGCCGTAGAGTTCCTCGCGCACCTGCACTTCGACCAGCGAGCGCTTTTCCTCGACCACGATGATCAAATCGAGACCCTTCGCGAACTCCATCAGCTCCTGCCGCGAGATCGGCCACGGACATCCGATCTTGAGCAGCCGGAGGCCGAGATCATTGCAGCGGACCTCGTCGATGCCGAGCTCGTCGAACGCCTGGCGGACGTCGAGATAGGCCTTGCCGGTCGTGATGATGCCGATCTTCGCATCCGGCCCGCCGGAGGTGATCATCCGGTTGAGCCTGTTGGCATGAATGAAGGCGAGCATGGCGTCGCGCTTGTAGTCGTAGAGCCGCGCCTCCTGCCCGAGGATGGTGTCGTGCAGGCGGATGTTCAGCCCGCCTTCGGGCATCGCGAAATCGGCCGGCGTCACGATCTGCACGCGGTCGAGACGGCCGTCGACCACCGCCGTGGACTCCACCGTCTCGTGCATGCACTTGAGCGCGGCCCAGGTGCCGCAGAAGCGCGACATCGCAAAACCGTAAAGGCCGTAATCGATGATTTCCTGCACCCCGGCGGGGTTGAGGATCGGGATCATCACGTCGACGAAGTGATATTCGGACTGATGCGCGGTGGTCGAGGATTCGGCGGTGTGATCGTCGCCCATCAGCGCCAGCACGCCGCCGTGTTTCGAGGTGCCGGCGAGATTGGCGTGGCGGAAGACGTCGCCGGTGCGGTCGACGCCGGGGCCCTTGCCGTACCAGATGCCGAACACGCCGTCGAAGCGCCCTTCGCCGCGCAGTTCGGCCTGCTGGGTGCCCCACAGCGCGGTCGCGGCGAGGTCCTCGTTGATCCCGGCCTGGAACTTGACGTCGGCTGCGGCGAGTTGCCGCGTCGCCCGCATGAATTGCTGGTCGAGCCCGCCGAGCGGGGAGCCGCGATAGCCGGTGACATAGCCGGCGGTGTTCAGCCCGGCGCGGCGGTCACGCTCCTTCTGCATCAGGCACAGCCGGATGATGGCCTGATAGCCGGTCACAAAGACCGGGCTCCGCGCGAGATCGTATTTGTCGTCGAGACTGACCGGCCGCAGGGTCATCGTGCGTCTCCAGGCCCTCAATGTGCGTTACCGACGGCAGCCGCGCCAGAGGCGGAATGTGCATAACGCCCAAAGGCTTCGCAAATATGTCAGTAATGCTGACATTTAGCCTGCGACCGGTCAATTTCCTTTTGGCACCGGAGTAAAGAAGGAAATTGCGAGCCGGATGAAACGCGCGAAATTTGGCGCACCGCAGCACAACAAGTCGACGCAGCGGCCGCCCCGCTCACGCCGGCTGCAGGCGCAAGCCGCCATGCGCCCGCAGCAGCAGCCATCCCGCAATCGCAAGGTTGAGCAGATTCCAGAGAATGCCGTTGGCGAAGGCCGCCGCGTAAGAGCCGGTGAGATCGAAAATCAGGCCCGACATCCAGCCGCCGAACGCCATGCCGATCACGGTCGCAAAAATGACGACTCCGACGCGCACGCCGGCATCGCGCGGCGGGAAGAATTCGCGCACGATCATGGCATAGCTCGGCACGATGCCGCCCTGGAACAGCCCGAACAGCGCGGAGATCACATACAGCGACACCAGTCCGTCGAAGAACAGATAGAGCGTGAGCGCGACCGCCTGCATCGCCGATCCGATCAGCAGCGTGCCCAGTCCGCCGATCCGGTCGGCAATGAAGCCCGAGCCGATCCGGCTGACGATCCCGCAGCCGAGCATGATGGACAGCATTTCGGCGCCGCGCGCCACGCCATAGCCGAGATCGCCGCAATAGGCGACGATGTGGACTTGCGGCATGGCCATCGCGACGCAGCAGGCCAGGCCGGCCACGCACAACAGGGCTTGCAGCGCTTGCGGCGACAGACCGATCCTGTCGAGCGAGCCCGCAGGTGCTGCCGAATGCGCCGCGCTGTCATGGCCGGGCGCCCGGCGCAACAGCGGCAGGGCGAGCGGCAGAAGGGTCAGGATGCAGAACAGGCCGATCCCGATATGGGTCGCGCGCCAGCCCGCCGTCGACATGAAATATTGCACCACCGGCGGCCAGATCGCGCCGGCGAAATAATTGCCGGACGCCGCGGCCGCGACCGCAATGCCGCGCCGGCGCAGGAACCAGTGCGACACATCCGCGACCACCGGTCCGAATCCCGCGGCGGCGCCCATCCCGATCAGAAAATGCGCGGCAATGAAAAACCACAGGCTCGGCGCGAACGCGGCCGCGACATAGCCTGCGCCGAGCGCGCCGGCGCCGCACGCCACCGGCAAGGCGATGCCGAAGCGGTCGGCGAGCCGGCCCATGACGACATTGCCGAGGCCGAAGCCGACCATGGTGACGGTGAAAGGCAGCGAGGCGTCGGCGCGGCTGACGCCGAACTCGGCCTGCACCGCCGGCAGCACGACCACGACCGCCCACATGCCCACGCTGTCGATCGCACCGATCAGCACGCTCACCGCAAGCCGCGTCCATGAGGCCGCAGAATCGAGGTGATCCTGCGAATGAGAAACCGTCCCGGCATCCATTGACTGCATCCTAGGGGAGCGCGGACGGCGGCGGAAACAAACTTTGGGAATGGGAATGATCAGCGCCGGTCATGGCTGCGGCCGCGCGGCGGCAACGAGCGGGTAAGATTGTCCGCGCGGCCCGGACGACCGGCGGCGGCTCGGCGCGCCCTCGCAGGCGAAGTCAGCCTGCCGCGTCCCAACGCCAGAAGTCGCTTCCCTCCTCGCGCATGAAGCGGGCGAGCACCATCTTGTGCACCTCGGAGGCGCCGTCGACGAGCCGTGCCGCGCGCGCCCAGCGGTAGATCCATTGCAGCACGGTGTCCCTGGAATAGCCGCGCGCGCCGTTGAGCTGGATCGCGACATCGGCGGCCAGATGCAGGGTGTCGGCGACGTGGATTTTGGCCATCGACACTTCCTTGCGCGCGCGGTCGCCCTGGTCGAACTTCCAGGCCGCCTGCATGGTGAGCAGGCGGCCGATCTGGATCTGGTGCGCCACCTCGCCGAGCTTGATCTGCACGCTCTCGCGGTCGGCCAGCCTGATGCCGAAGCCCTCGCGCTCCTTCACATAGTCCTGCGCGATTTCCATGCAGCGCTTGGCGAGACCGAGCCAGCGCATGCAATGCGTCAGCCGCGCCGGCCCGAGCCGGATCTGGGTGACTTTCAGTCCGTCGCCGACATTGAGCAGGAGGTTCTCGTCGGGAATTTCCAGCCCGTCGAACGTCAGCTCGCAGGTGCCGCCGTGCTCTTCCGGACCGAGATTGCCGATGCGGCGCTCAAGCCGCCAGCCGGGCTGGTCCTTGTGGAACAGGAAGCCGGTGAGGCCCTTGCGCGCATCGTCGGAGGTGCGCGCGATCAGGATGAAATGCGCGGCCTCGGCGGCGCCGGAAATGAACCATTTGCGGCCGCTGACGATCCATTTGCCGTTCTTGCGCTCGGCGCGCGTGCGGATCATGGAAGGGTCGGAGCCGCCGCCCGGGTGCGGTTCGGTCATCACAAAGGCGGAGCGGATTTTGCCCTCGACGACCGGGCGCAGCCATTTCTCCTTCTGCGCCGGGGTGCCGACCTTCGCCAGCAGGTTCATGTTGCCGTCGTCGGGGGCGTGGCAATTCATCGTATTGGGGCCGAAGATCGAGCGGTTGGCTTCCTCGTAAATCACCGCCCAAGCCACCATCGGCAGGCCCATGCCGCCGAATTCCTTCGGCGATTGCGGCGCCCACAGGCCGGCAGCTTTGGCCTTCGCGCGCAGGCGCTCGAGCAGATCGAGGCGGATATTCTCGTAGACGTCGTAATTTTTCGGATCGGCTTCGAGCGGGATGACATGCCCGTCGATGAACGCGCGCGTGCGCCGGCGCAGATTGTCGAGTTCGGCGGAAATCGTGAAATCCATCGCGGCGTCCTTTGCGTCAACGCAACTGCACGACCTGCCCGCCATCGACCAGGATCGTCGCCCCGGTCATGTAGCGGCCCGCTTTGGAGGCGAGCAACAACAGCGCGCCGTCGAGATCACCGCTCTCGCCGAAGCGTCCCATCGGAATGCCGCGCTTGATGTCCTGACCTTTCTCGCTCTTGAGAAAGTCCTCATTGATTTCGGTCATGAACCAGCCGGGCGCGATGGCGTTGACGCGCACGCCCCGGGAGGCGAGTTCGAGCGCCAGCGCCTTGGTCGCCTGCACCACGCCGGCCTTGGCCACCGCATAGGCGGCGATGCCCTTGCTCACCCCGAAGCCGACGACCGACGCAATATTGATGATCGATCCATGCGCGCCGGCGGTGACCATGCGGCGCGCGCCCTCCTGCGCCCAGAAGAAGACGGCGTCGAGATTGGTGGCGAGCACGCTGCGCCAGGTTTGCTCGCTCAGGTCGAGCGCCCGATCGGTATGGGCGATGCCGGCATTGTTGACGAGAATGCTGACCGTGCCGAACGCCTTCTCCGCGGCGTCGAAGGCCTGCGTCATGGCGCGGCGGTCGAGCACGTCGGCTTCCACGGTTGCCGCCTTGCCGCCCGCCGCCTCGATTTTCTCCCTCAGCGCGCGCAGCCGCTCGGCCCGCCGCGCGACCAGCACCACGCGCGCGCCGTTCGCCGCCAGCACCTCGGCGAAGCGAAGCCCGAGCCCGCTCGATGCTCCGGTCACGAGGGCGACCTCGCCCTTCAGGTCGAACATATCCGCTGCTTTCATGGGGCGCTCCATCCCTGCCGTTATTGCGGTCTTCTCTTAGGCCGCGCCGGGATGCTTGTCACCCGCCATAGAGCGCGCGCGGCAGCACGGTCGCGAGCGCCGGCACGAACCACAGGATCACCAGGCAAAGAAGCTGGATCGCCACGAACGGAATGACGCCGACATAGATATGCGCCGTTGTGATTTCGGGCGGCGCAACCCCGCGCAGATAGAACAAGGTCGGCCCGAGCGGGGGATGCATGTACGAGGTCTGCAGATTGACCGCCATCATGACGCCGAGCCAGACCGGATCGACGCCGGGCATGGCAAGCAGCGCCGGGGCGACGATCGGCACGACCACGAAAATGATCTCGAACGCGTCCATGACGAAGCCGAGCAGGAACATCCCGACCATCACGACGAGGATCGCGCCCGCCGCGCCGCCCGGAAGCTGGCCGAGGCCGCGATGCACGAAATCGTCGCCGCCGAAGCCGCGGAAGACGAGGCTGAACAGCGTCGCCCCGATCAGGATCGCGAAAATCATGGTGGTGATCTGCGCGGTCTTGGCGACGACCGGACGCATGACGCCGGCGAGCACGGTCCGCCGCGCCGCCAGCAAGGTCGCGCCCACGGCGCCGATCGACGCCGCCTCGGTCGGCGTCGCGATGCCGGCGAGGATCGATCCGAGC
>WBUW01000149.1 GCA_008933495.1 Pseudorhodoplanes sp. | reverse complement strand
CGGGCCGCGTTCGCGACGACCGACTTCGCCCGCAATTGCGCGATGATCGCCGTCAGATGCTTGAGATCGTAGACTTCCAGATCGATGGTCACGGTCGTGAAATCCGGCGACCGGCGCGTCATGCGGATATTATCGATGTTGCCGTCATTCTCCGCGATGACCTGCGCGATCTGCGCCAGCGATCCGGGCTCGTTGACCGATTCCACCACGATCTGCGCCGGGAAGCGCTGCGGCGTCGTTTCGTCGACGTCCCAGCGCAGGTCGATCCAGCGCTCGGGATGTTCCTCGAAATCCTTCAATTGCGGCGACTGGATCGGATAGATCGTGATTCCCTCGCCCGGCGCCAGTATGCCGACGATCCGGTCGCCCGGCACCGCGCCGCCATTCGGCGCAAACCGGACCGGCAGGTCGCTATTGATGCCGCGGATCGGAATGGCGTTTCCCTTCTCCGCCGGCATCTTGAATTTGACCGAGCGATTGCGGCGCAGCCCGAACCACCCGCTCTCCGGCGCCCGCACCGCAAGCGCCGCCCGCTCTTCGCGGTAGTCCGGATGCATGGCGCGCGCGACGTCGGAAGCCTTCATTTCACCGCGTCCGACCGCCGCCATCACATCCTCGATCGAGGTGCGCGCCAGCCGCGGCAGCGCGCCTTGCAGCTTCTCGTCCGAATACTCCTTCTTGGCGCGTTGGAACAGCCGCTCCACGATCCGCCGTCCAAGCCCGGCATATTGATTGCGCACGGCTGCGCGCGTCGCGCGCCGGATGGCGGCGCGCGCCTTCCCGGTCATGACGACCGATTCCCAGGCCGCCGGCGGCGCCGCCTGCGCCCTCGACGTAATGACATCGACTTCGTCGCCGTTTGCGAGTTCGGACACCAGCGGCGCGATCTTGCCGTTGATCTTGGCGCCGACCGCGGTGTTGCCGACGTCGGTGTGCACCGCGTAGGCGAAGTCGATCGCGGTCGCCCCCCGCGGCAGGCCGATCAGCTTGCCCTTGGGCGTGAAGCAGAAGACTTGGTCATGGAACAATTCGAGTTTGGTGTGTTCGAGAAACTCCTCCGGGTTCGAGCCTTCCGCGAGCAGTTCGATCGTCCGGCGCAGCCAGGCATAGGCGTTCGACTCGCGGTTGAGCATTTCGCTCGGCGAGCCGGCCGCGTCCTTGTAAAGCGCGTGCGCCGCAATTCCGTATTCGGCGATCTCGTACATCTCGCGCGTACGCAACTGCAGCTCAACGCGCTGCTGCCCCGGACCGACCACGGTCGTGTGGATCGACCGATAGTCGTTCTGCTTGGGCGTCGAAATATAATCCTTGAAGCGCCCCGGCACGACCGGCCAGGTCGTGTGCACGATCCCCAGCGCCTGGTAGCAGTCGCCGACGGTTTTCAGCACGACACGGAAGGCAAAGATGTCCGAAAGCTGTTCGAAACCGACGGACTTTCGTTCCATCTTCCGCCAGACCGAATAGGGGCGCTTCTGGCGCCCCTTGACGGTCGCCACGATCCCGCGGTCGGCCAGCTTCTTCGTCAGTTGCTGTTCAATGGCGGTCGTCAGATCCCGGTTGCGCTCGGCGAGCGCCTCCAGGCGTTCGGCCACCACGCGGTACGCATCCGGGTAGATTTCCCGGAAAGCGAGGTCCTCCAGCTCCTCGCGCATTTCCTGCATGCCCATGCGCCCGGCGAGCGGCGCATAGATTTCCAGTGTTTCCTCGGCATTGCGGCGCTTGGTTTCGTCCGGGACAAAATGCAGCGTACGCATATTGTGCAGCCGGTCGGCGAGCTTGACGAGCAGAACGCGCACATCCTCGGCAATCGCCAACAGGAGCTTGCGCAGGTTCTCCGCCTGCTTGGCTTCCTTGGTGACGAGGTCGAGCTTCTTGAGCTTGGTCAGCCCCTCGACCAGAGCGCCGATGTCGGGCCCGAACAATTGGTCGATCTCGGCGCGCGTGGCTGCGGTATCCTCGATCGTGTCGTGCAGGAGCGCCGCCGCAATGGTGGCGTCGTCGAGTTTGAGGTCGGTCAGGATGGCGGCAACCTCGAGCGGATGCGAAAAATACGGATCTCCGGAGGCACGCTTCTGCTCGCCGTGCGCCTTCATGGCGTAGACATAGGCCCGGTTGAGCAGGGCTTCGTCGGTATTGGGATTGTAGCGTTTGACCCGCTCGATCAGGTCATACTGCCGCATCATTTGCGGCTTCCTGGTTTTCTTTTTATTATCAATCGGTTCTGGGCTGACGCTCAGGTCCCGCTCAAGCGGCGCCCGGGTGCGCGCTTGATTTTGCATTCGCGGCAATTGCGGCTTCGACCGCGCCATCAGGTTCGTCCGGCTCGGGAGGGGTCAGCGAATGACCATGATATCACCGCGAAACGACTGCCCCGCAAGGCCGCCCCGCCAAAGACAAACGGCCCGGTTTTCCGCCGGGCCGCCGTTTCCGCAATGGGCGCAGGATGGCTCGCCAATAGCCGTTATTCGACCTCTTCGTCCGGCTGGGCTTCCGGCGGGGTCAGGCCCTCGAGGCCCTTCAGCAATTCCTCTTCGCTCATATGCTCCACCGCGACGTCGGTGTCGTCGGCGTCCACCGCCCCCGAAGTGCCGATCAGCGGGGCTTCCGGTTCGGGTTCGTCCACCTCGACATATTTCTGCAGCGAGTGGATCAGGTCTTCCTTGAGGTCTTCCGGCGAGATGGTCTCGTCGGCGATCTCGCGCAGCGCGACGACCGGGTTCTTGTCGTTGTCCCGGTCGACCGTGATCTGGGCGCCCGATGATACCATCCGTGCCCGGTGGCTCGCCAAAAGGACGAGTTCGAACCGGTTTTCAACCTTATCGATGCAATCTTCGACAGTGACACGGGCCATGCCTCGTGACTCCTATAGCCGGACATAATGACGGAGAATTGCGCATTTCCTATCCGGCCGCCGGCCCGGGCGCAAGCGGGAATTTTACAGACCCGATCTGAACAAACGCCTTGGCCCCCCGCCATCCCTCTGATACCTGTGCGCGGAACAAAGCGGCCATCTCCACGTATCCATTGCACGCTCACATTTTGGCCTTATGCCTTTGCCGGTATTGACGACGGTCGCGGTCCTTGGTCCCTGCTGTGATTGCGTCTCGGCGCTTTGAGCCGGCCGCTCGAACGATTGCGCCGGCCGGGCGCGCAAAGAAGGAACAAGAACAATGCCGAATTTGTCCGAAAAGATTGCCCTCTTTATCGACGGCGCAAATCTCTATGCGACCTCCCGCTCTCTCGGGTTCGATATCGACTACAAGCGCCTTCTGCGGGAGTTTCAGTCGCGCGGCTATTTGCTGCGCGCGTTCTATTACACGGCGATCATCGAAGACCAGGAATATTCGTCGATCCGGCCGCTGATCGACTGGCTCGATTATAATGGCTATTCCGTCGTCACCAAGGCCACCAAGGAATTCGTCGACCAGACCGGTCGCCGGAAGGTGAAGGGCAATATGGACATCGAGCTTGCGGTCGACGCCATGGAGCTGGCCGGCTCGATCGACCATATGGTTCTATTCTCCGGCGACGGCGACTTCCGCTCGCTGGTCGAGGCGGTGCAGCGCAAGGGCGTCCGCGTCACCGTCGTATCGACGATTTCAACCCAGCCGCCGATGGTGGCCGACGAATTGCGCCGGCAGGCCGACGAGTTCATCGACATCGTGCGCCTGCAGGACAAGATCGGCCGCGACCCCGGCGAGCGCACCCCGCGCGAAGGCCGCGAGCCGCGCTCGCATACCCCGCAATTCCTGCAGCGCAGCAGCAACCTGCAGCGCGCCGACGCCGGCCTGAACGACGAATTCGACGAGGATTGAGTTCGCATGATCGCGCGCGGCGACGCTGCGATCTGCTATTGACGGCGTCATGCGCCAATCCGATTCCATCGCCCGTGCAAGCGGAAGTCCCGGTCGCGACTGTCCGGTCTGCCCCCGCCTCGTACAATTTCGCGAACAGGCCCGCGCACGCCAGCCGGAATGGTTCAACGCGCCGGTGGCCTCATTCGGCCCGACCGACGCGCGCGTGCTGATTGTCGGCCTCGCGCCGGGTCTGCAAGGCGCGAACCGCACCGGCCGGCCGTTCACCGGCGACTATGCCGGTGTTCTGCTTTATGAGACCCTGATCGCGTTCGGGTTTGCACGGGGACAGTACGAGGCGCGGCCCGACGACGGTCTGACCTTGCTCGACGCACGCATCACCAATGCCGTGCGCTGCGTGCCGCCCGGCAACAAGCCGACCGGGGCGGAAATCTCCGCCTGCCGGAATTTCCTGGAACAGACCGTTGCCGAAATGGGCAGGCTCGTCGCAATCGTCGCCTTGGGGCGGATCGCCCACGACAGCGTCGTTACCGCACTCGGCGTCAAAAAATCTTCCGTCCCGTTTGCCCACGGCGCGCAAAGCCGGGTCGGAACACTGACGCTGTTCGACAGCTATCACTGCTCGCGTTACAATACCAATACCAGGGTGCTGACCCCGGCCATGTTTCGCGACGTGTTCCGGGCTCTCCGTAACCACCTCGGTTGATCGACGCCGCGCGTTGGCGTGGTTCCATGAGCCGTGCTGCGAGGGGTCCTCTATCTGCGCAAACGCGTTCGCGCGAAGGCGGCGCCTATCGCCCCCGATAAGAGATGAATTCCAGCAGCGAGCCATCGGGATCGCGGAAGTAAACGCTCGTTCCCGTCCCGCGTGCGCCGAAGCGCTCCATCGGCCCGCGCTCGACCGGCACCTTGTGCTTTGCAAGGTGAGCGATGGCGTATTCGATCGGACCCTGCCATTCGAAGCACAGATCGCTGTTTCCCGGCTGCACCGGCAGACGCGCAACCTCGGCCGGCGTAAATCCCGGGCCATGCAGATTGAGCTGGGCGTCGCCGAACCGGTAGGCCCAGCCGACCGGCCGTTTGACAAGCTCCGCCCCGACAACATCGCGATAGAACGCGTTCGAGCGCTCCCAATCGCTGACATGGAGCACGCAATGATCCAGTTTGACCGGCAAGCCCATGACCGCTCCTCATCGTATCCGGGTCGCGCCACGCGCCGGCGTTACGCTAACCTTTCTCGCGCAATAGCCGCCCGCGTTCACGCGTCCAGCTTCGCTTCTTCTCGGTTTCACGTTTGTCGTGCAGTTTCTTGCCGCGCGCCAGCGCGATTTCGACCTTGGCGCGCCCGCGCTCGTTGAAATACATCCGCAGCGGCACGAGCGTCATGCCTTCGCGTTCGATCGCGCCGATCAGCTTGTCGATCTGGCGTTTGTGCAGAAGAAGCTTGCGCGGACGTTTCGGCGCATGGTTGAAGCGTCCGGCCTGGACATATTCGGGGATATTCGAATTGATCAGCCAGACTTCGCCGTCGCGCGCGTCGGCATAGGACTCGGCAATCGTCGCCCGCCCCGACCGCAGCGACTTGACTTCGCTGCCGGTCAGCGCGATGCCGGCCTCAACGACCTCGCCGATGGCATAATTGAAACGCGCCTTGCGATTGTCCGCGACGATCTTTCGTGAACGGACATCCTTGGCTGCCGGTTTTGCCGCCATGACCTCAACGCATGAAAACGTGGCCGGCGCCTAGTTCAACAGGCCGGCATGAACCATCGCCTTCTTGATGGCGGCCTTGGTCGGGGCGGTGACCGGCAACAGCGGCAGCCGCACTTCGTCATTGCCGCGGCCGAGCAAGGACAGGCCGCACTTCGCGCCCGCCAGTCCCGGCTCGATAAAGATCGCGGCGTGCAGCGGCACGAGGCGGTCCTGAATCCGCAAGGCTTCCGGATAGTCGTTCGACAGCGTCGCATCCTGCAACTTTGCGCACAGCGCCGGTGCGACATTGGACACGACCGAGATACAGCCCTGACCGCCGGCGGCATTGTACGCCAGCGCCGTCATGTCTTCGCCGGACAGCTGGATGAACTCTGGCCCCATCGCCTCGCGCTGCATCGACACGCGCGCGAGATTGCCGGTCGCATCCTTCACGCCCGCGATGTTCTCCAGTTCGAACAGCCGCTTCATGGTGTCGACCGACATGTCGACGACCGACCGCGGCGGGATATTGTAGATGATGATCGGAATGCCGATCGCGTCGTTTACCGCCTTGAAGTGCACATACATGCCCTCCTGGGTCGGCTTGTTGTAATAGGGCGTGACCACCAGCACGGCGTCGGCGCCGGCCTTCTCGGCGTGCTTGGCGAGCGACACCGCTTCGCTAGTGGCGTTCGAGCCGGCGCCGGCGATCACCGGGACGCGCCCCTTGGCCTGGTCGATGCACCACTCGACCACCTTGCGGTGCTCCTCGTGCGAGAGGGTCGGGCTTTCACCGGTGGTGCCGACCGGCACCAGGCCGTCGGTGCCCTCGGCGATCTGCCATTCTACGAGGTCGCGGAACGCGCCCTCGTCGAGCGCGCCGTCCCTGAAGGGCGTAACGAGCGCGGTGAATGAGCCGCGAAAGCGCGTGACGGAAGCCATTTTGGAAATCCCGGTCCTTGGCGTGGTGGAAACGGAAAATACCCGCTCGCCGCGGGGGATGAAAGCGAATGTTCGTGCGGCGAATGATCAACGACGATGATGCGTCGAGACCGGCCCGCATTCCCGCCTTTTTCCTGCGCCAATCTTGCCTTTTCGGCCGGGCGTTAGCAGTTCGTCAACCCAATCAATCCAATAGCGGGCAGGCCCCCGAATCGGGTCCCATCACGCGCAGCGCGCGCCACGAGACGGGCAGGACGTTGGCATTGGCAATCGTATCCGGACACCGCACCACCGCGCTTGCCCTCGGGGTCGAGTGCCGCGCCGCCCTCGAAGCGCAGTTGCAGCGCGACGAAGGGAATCGAATGCTCCTCGACCAGCCAGGCGGTGATGCCGCCCGGCGAGACCACTTCCGTGATCGTGGTCTCGGCGCGGGCCGGCGCCACCAGAGTGGCGGCCGACAGCAGAACCGCGACGATCGGCAGGTGCGGCAGGCTCATTGTCCGTTCTCCCTCTGGTCCTCGGGCATCAGCCAGCCGGTGACGGACCGCCGCCGGTCGAGCAGGTCGCGCGCCGCCGCCAGCACCTCGTCCTTCGTCACCGCCTGCAATTCGTCGGGCCAGGCCGCGACATCGGCGACACTCAGCCCCGAAGTCAGCGCGGCGCCGTAGTTGCGGGCCTGCTGCATGATGT
>WBUW01000148.1 GCA_008933495.1 Pseudorhodoplanes sp. | reverse complement strand
CTACGTGGCCGTGCGCGCGGATGGCGCGATCCTTGCGCGCACGCGGCCGCCGGCCGGCCTGCTCGGCGGCATGACGGAGGTGCCGACGACGGCGTGGACGCGCGATTTCGACGAACGCGAAGCGCTCGCGCAGGCACCGCTCAAGGCGTCGTGGCAGCGCGTGCCGGGTGTCGTGCGGCATGTCTTCACGCATTTTCCGCTCGAACTCGCCGTCTATCGGACCAAGGCGGCGGCGGGCAAGCGCGCGCCCAGCGGCATGCGCTGGATCGCTGCCGACGCCGTCGGCGGCGAAGCCTTTCCCAATGTCATGCGCAAGGCGATCGCGCACGCGACGGACATTCCGGCCCCGCGCGTTTGCAAGACAAGCCCGGGAAGCGATGTCGACCGCGCGCGGGCGCTTGATACCGGTACCTGACACTCAGGTGTCGCGCTGCTGCAGCACGACAACCTTGCGCACGAGGGCGGCGAGATTGTTCGCGCCCATCTTCTCCATCACCCAGGCCCGGTAGTTTTCCACCGTGCGCGGACTGATATCGAGCCTGATCGCGATTTCCTTGGTCGACAGCCCTTCCGCGACGAGTTCCATGACTTCGCGCTGGCGCGGCGACAACTCGGATACCCGCGCCTCCAGCTCCGTGCGTTCGTTCTGCCTGATGCGCTCGCGCGCGCCGCGTTCAACGGCAGACGCGATGCTGGCAATCAGCCGCTCCTCATCGAACGGCTTTTCGATAAAGTCGAATGCGCCCGCCTTGATCGCCATGACGGCCATGGCGATGTCGCCGTGTCCGGTGATGAGCACGACCGGCAAGGCCGGCGCAGTTTTCATCACCTCGTGCAGCAGATCCAGCCCCGACATGCCGGGCATGCGGATATCGGACACCACGCAACCCGGCTGCTCCTGCGGTTGCCGCTGCAACTCCGCCAGAAAGCTTTCCGCCGACCGAAAACAGCGCACCATCATGCCGCGGTTTTCAAGCAGCATCTGCAGCGAGCGCAATATCGCGGCATCGTCCTCGATCAGCGCAATCGCGGTCATGACGCCACCTCCGCGCCCTCCGCCGCCGGCAGCGTGAAGGATGCCGTCACCCCGCCCGGGCCGCTATCGATTTTCAATCGCCCGCCGTGCGCTTCAATGATCGAACGCGACAGCGACAGGCCAAGGCCAAGACCATCCCCCTTCGTGGTCGCGAAGGGCCCGATCGGCGCCTCCGCCAGATCCGGATCAAGCCCGGGCCCGTTGTCGACGACGCGAATGAGGACGCGTCCGCCGTGATCGCGCGCCGCCTCGATGCGCACGCGGCCGTCGTGACGGCCGGCCTGCCCAAGCGCTTCGGTGGAATTTCTGACCAGATTCACGAGTACCTGCTCAATCTGCAACGGGTCCACCTTCACCCGCGGAAGATCACGCTCCAACCGGGTCTCGAACTCGATTCCGTAGCGATCAAGTTCGGCACGGCAGAAGGAATGGGTCTCGTTGACCAAGCGGGCGACGGCCACCGTCCCCACCTGACTGCGGCCGAGGCGGATGAAATCACGCAAGCCGCGCACGACGCTGGCGGCGCGGTCCACCTGCTCGATGGCGCCTGAGGTCGCCTCGACAATCGCCGCGGTATTGGATGGCTGGCTTTCCGCCACGCTCTTGGCCAGGCGCGTAAAATTCGCAATGGCGGTCAGAGGCTGGTTGATTTCATGCGCGACGGCGGCGGCGAACTCGCCCATCGTCCCCAGCCGCGACGCGCGGTTGAGCGCATCCTGCTGCAGGCGCAATTGCTGCTCGGTGCGCTGCTGCTCGTTCACCAGGACGCCGATCGCCAGACCGGTCACCGCGAGCACGACCATGAGCGCCTGGTAGGACACCACATCCATGGCGCTCTGGCCGGAAATCTGGATCGCGGCGATGAGGCCGATTTGCGTCACCACCAGCATGGTCGACACGCCTTCCAGTCCAAACCGGACGGCCGTCCACACGATCGGAATGAACAGCAGGTAGAAAAACTGCAGCCGGAACGACACCGCGACAGCAAACACGCCCCAGATCGCCGCGATGATCAAGCCGGCCAGCAGCGCCACCTCCCACGACGGACGCGGAAACCGGCGGCGCGTGATCAGGATCAGCAGAAAGGGCGTGAACACCATGACGCCGATCATGTCGCCGACAAAGGCGCGCAAAGCAACCGGCAGGAAATCGGTCGGGGCAACGGCCCCCGACGACAGCAGAACGAGGAAATGCGCAAGCGCCGCCAGCGCCGTGCTGGCCAGCGCGAACGCCATCAGCAGCAACAGCGACCGCTTCGACGATAAGCGAACGTCGAACCCGATACACGCGGACATCAGGAGCGCGGCCGCACTGCCGTAACCGGCGCCGCTCGTCAGCACCATAAAGAATTCCGTGACCAACGGCAGCGGCATTTGCCGCACGACGAGATCGGCGAGGAACGGCGCGACGAAAAGCCACGGCACGAATTCAAGGCCGAACAACAGAACCAGCGCAAAGCTCAAACCGGTCTGCGGATTCCACGGCGTAATGCCGAACGACGCGAACGGGTGAACGAAGCTGATCCAGTCGAGCAGCACGTAGCCGGCGACATAGACCACGGCGACCGTCAGATGCGAGCGCGACAGGAGGCGAGCGAGCGGCATGTCCGGAGCGACCGTGTGCGTGGATCGTCTCTGCATGCCGTCTTACTCCCGGGCAGTCCGCGGCCGCGATTGCGTAGTTCTACTCTGGTAGTCGGCTCCCGGCGCAATCCCGGAAGGATGCGCACCGAATTGCCGGCCGTCGAATTTACCGCGCAGTTTCCCATTCCGGACGTGGCCGCGGCAACCGCCTTGGGTTGGCCGCGCGCGATACGGGAGCGGAGCGGCGTCCATGGAATCCCCGTCCACGATCGAGATCGTGTCGTTTGCGATCTTTGCCGCGGCCGTCGCGCATACTTTTTCGACGCGTGCGTTCGAGCATCTCGCCCACCTTTATCCGCGTCACGCCGGCCTGTGGCATCTGCTCGGCGAGGTCGAGGTGGTGTTCGGGTTCTGGGCGATGGTCCTGATCGTGCTCATGGTGACACAGACCGGCACCGCCGAAACGCTCGTCTATCTCGAAAGCCGCAACTTCACCGAGCCCGCTTTCGTTTTCGTGATCATGGTGATCGCGGCCAGCCGTCCGGTCATCGATTTCGCGGCGACCGTGTTGCAGGCGGTTGCGCGCCTGCTGCCGGTCGAGCGGCATATTGCCTATTATTTCACGCTCCTGTCCGTGGCGCCGCTGCTTGGCTCATTCATTACCGAGCCGGCGGCCATGACTCTCGCCGCGCTCCTGCTGCGGCAAACCTATTTCGGCCGCAACATGCCGTCGTCGTTCATGTACGCCACGACCGGCGTCCTGTTCGTCAATATCTCGATCGGGGGAACGCTGACGCCCTATGCGGCGCCACCGATCCTGATGGTGGCCGAGCGCTGGGGCTTCGACATCGCGTTCACGCTGACGACATTCGGATGGAAGGCAGCGGTCGCCGTCGTCGTCAATGCGGCAGGCGCGACGCTGCTGTTTCGCTCCTGCCTGCTGGGACTGCCGAGCTTTCCGGCCGCGCTCGCGCGGCTCGAAGTGCCGGCGCCGGTCATTCTCATCCATCTCCTCTTTCTCGCCGGCGTCGTGATTTTCAACCATCACCTCGTGGTGTTCATGGCGCTGTTCCTGTTCTTTCTCGGATTCACCGAGGCCTACAAGCAGCACCAGACGCAATTGATTCTCCGGCAGGGCCTGCTGGTCGGATTCTTCCTGGCCGGGCTGGTGGTGATCGGCGGCCAGCAGAAATGGTGGCTGCAGCCGCTGATGTCCGACATGAATTCGGGCACGCTCTTCGTCGGCGCGACCCTGCTCACCGCCGTCACCGACAATGCCGCGCTTACCTATCTCGGCTCGCTGGTCGACGGCGTATCCGACGAATTCAAGTACGCCATGGTCGCCGGCGCGGTGACCGGCGGCGGGCTCACGGTGATCGCCAATGCGCCCAATCCCGCCGGCTTTGCGATCCTGAAAGACAGTTTCGAGGAAGGCTCGATCAGCGCGGCCGGACTGGCAGCGGCGGCGGCCGCGCCCACCCTCGTTGCCGCGGCAGCCTTTCAACTCCTGCCGGGCTGACTACGAACGGAGACATCCATGAGCGCATCGCACCCGCGCAAAATCCTGGCGGCTGTCGACGGTTCGGAGCGGACGAACCGCGTCGTCGACTATTTGCTGTCGCTTGCCAAAAAAAACGCCTCGCTCAATGTCGTCGTCCTGAACGTGCAGAACGAGCCGGAGAAATGGCGGCTGCGCGGTTATGAAACGTTCAAGAAAGACGAGATCGTCGACCGCCTGACCAGCGATGTCGGCGGGCCGATCGTGCGCGGCGTCGGCAGGCGCCTCGGCAAGGCGGGCATTTCCCATAACACGCGCGTCGAGATCGGCGCGCCGGTCGAGATCATCATCCGGTGCGCGGCGGAGGAAGGCTGCGACCTGATCGTGGTCGGCGAGCCGCGGCCGGGCGCGGTGCGCCGCTGGCTGACGCAGGCGGCCGGCATCACGCTCGGCTCGGTCGCCGGCGACGTGGTGCAGTTGGCGGAGACGCCGATTGTCGTCGCCAGGTGAACCAGGAGAAATCGGCTCGTCAGGTCGGCGTGCAAGCTTGCGCAGCAATGATTCTATCCGGACCGGTGGCCCGCGTCCGCAAGCGGGCCTGCGCCGTCGCCGATCGCGGTTTCGGACGGGATGGGTTTTCCTCATCCGCCAATTGACGCGCCGGCGCCAAGATGAGACCAACACCGCCCATCACGACCTCGCGCCCGGTCTTTTCGATCGGCAAGGGACAGCAAGGAGAGTTTCGGCAATGACGATCCAGCGTTTCGACAGCGGCCCGCGCATGAGCAAGGCCGTCGCGCACGGCAACACGGTCTATCTCGCGGGCCTCGTTGCCGACAATCCCAAGGGCAAGAGCGTCGGCGACCAGACCAAAGACATTCTCGCCCAGATCGACGGTTTTCTCGCCAAGGCCGGCACCGACAAATCGAAGCTTCTGTCGGCCAATATCTGGCTCACCGACATGGCGACGTTTGCGGAGATGAATGCGGCGTGGGACGCCTGGGTCTCGCCCGGCAACACGCCCGCGCGCGCCACCGTCGAGGCGCGGCTCGCCGCGCCCGACTACAAGGTCGAGATCATGGTGACGGCGGCGAAGTGACGCAGCCGCTTCGACGTCACGCAATCGCGCCGCAGGCCGCCGGACCATATGCGGCGGCCATTTTTTGCAGCTCAACGCGGACGCGGCCGGGAAAGCGGGCGGCCAGAGCGCGATCCGCCGAAGCGGGTACCGGTTCGGCGGGAGATCGCGCGAAAAACTAAGGAATCCGGAGCGTGATCCGATTCAATCTGAACGGATCACGGTCTGGGGCGCGATGACTTTTCTTCGAATCGCCATCGCGTTTTAGGGGGCCATTTCCGCGCGCACCCTGGCGCGCAGGTCGTCGATGACGGTCAGTCCCTTCGGCGTCTCGACATGCCAGAAGGTCCAGCCGTTGCAGGCGTCCAGCCCCTGCGCCAGCGCGCCGATGCGGTGGATGGAGCCGACCTTCTCGCCGAGCGCGATCGCGCCGTCGGCGCGCACCAGCGCCCGGTGGCGCTTGCGGGCATCGACCAGTTTCGCCCCCGGCGAGACGAGACCGCGCTCGATCAGCGCCGCGAACGGCACGCGCGGGGCGTCGCGCGCGGTCATGAAGGGGGCGAGCGACGGCGCCTCCAGCGGCTTGACCGCGGCGATGCGCTTTTGCGCGGCGCGCGCATATTTTTCCTCGCGCTCAAAGCCGACAAAGCGCCGGCCCAGGCGCTTGGCCACCGCCCCGGTGGTCCCGGATCCGCAGAACGGATCGAGCACGAGATCGTCGGGCCGCGACGCCGACAGGATGGCGCGCGCGAGCAGAGCTTCCGGCTTCTGGGTCGGGTGCAGCTTCTTGCCGTCGCGTCCTTTCAGCCGTTCCTCGCCGGTGCACAGCGGAATGGTCCAGTCGGAGCGGACCTGCACGTCTTCGTTGCCGGCCTTCAGCGCTTCGTAATTGAAGGTGTAGCCCTTGGCGTTCGGCTCGCGCGCGGCCCAGATCAGGGTCTCGTGCGCATTGGTGAAGCGGCGGCCGCGGAAATTCGGCATCGGATTGGTCTTGCGCCAGACCACGTCGTTGAGGATCCAGAAGCCGAGATCCTGCAGGACCGCGCCGACCCGGAAAATATTGTGATAGGAGCCGATCACCCACAGAGTCGCGGCCGGCTTCATGACGCGGCGGCAGGCGGAGAGCCATGCGCGCGTGAAGCCATCGTAGGCGGAAAAGCTCGAAAACTTGTCCCAGTCGTCGTCGACGGCATCGACTTTCGAATCGTCGGGCCGCCTGAGATCGCTCTGGAGCTGGAGATTGTAGGGCGGATCGGCGAAGACGAGATCGACGCAGGCGGCGGGCAGCGCCGCCATGCCGGCAAGACAGTCGCCGGCGATCACGCGGGCGCTGTCCTTGGACTCGTGAGTCAAACGGGGCGCCCGACCGGGCGCCCCGCGACGCGACTCTACCATGACTCAGAACTCTGACTCAGGCGACGCGGTCGGCGACGCGGGACCTACAACCGACGCTCCGCACCATGATCGGTTTGGGTAAAAAATCGCCTAACCGGATGCTTCTAACGCTTTGCAATTGCGTACGATTTTGGCACAGCGGCGGGCAAATTTTGCCGCCGCCGAATTTCCGCCGCGCGCAGTGGTGAACAAATCATTGAAAAGACACCGGGCGGCCTTCAAATATGGGCGTTAATTGATGCGCGCGAAGCGAATGTCCGGAAACGACCGTCGCCGGCGCGAACGGGAGGACCGAATGCGCTGGGAAGATTTCCGCCGCAGCGACAATGTCGAAGACGCCCGCGACGGCGGACCCGGCGGCGGCGGTTTCGGCCTGCCGATGGGCCAGGGCGGTCTTGGCATCGGCACCATCATCATTCTCGGCCTGATCGGCTGGGCGCTCGGCATCGATCCGCGCATCCTGATCGGCGGCGCCGAAGTGATCACCGGCGGCGGAACTCCCGGCCTGGAGCGGCGCGCGCCGCCGCCGGCGCCCGCGCGCACCGGCGCGCCGAGCGACCGCACCGGCCAGTTCGTGGCCGCCGTGCTCGGCAATACCGAGGACGTGTGGAT
>WBUW01000147.1 GCA_008933495.1 Pseudorhodoplanes sp. | reverse complement strand
AAATCGACCAGCAAATCGGCCCGGCAGCCGCGGGTCCCGAGATGGACGTCCGACAGGAACAATGCGCGGCAGCGGCGCGGAACGGGTGACCCGGTCACGATCGGATTTGCCTCTCTGTCGTGCACCGGATGGCAAGATTCTGTCTCAGTTTCATGACAGGCGCCGCCGCATACTTTCGCGCCGGCACGGCAGCGGCCGTAGCAAATCTGTCGCATCGGGCTGCGATCTTGCCGGGCGATTCGCTCCGGCATCGGGCCGGGGCGGTACGGGCCAGCGCCGCGAACGCGCGAGCCCCGGGTTCCTGCCGTCGCAGAGACAACGGGCGAACGATCCTGACATGGCGCATATCCGGGGCCGCTTGCTGGCCACATTGCAGGGCGCCGTCCGAACTTTCGACCGGGCGGTCGGCTGGCATCGCGTCGGCATCGCGCTCAGCGTCGGCATCGTGGCGATCGCGGTCGCGATCCTGTACCGCATTCTGCAGGGCGTCGAGTTCGACAAGGTGGCCGCCGCCCTGCGCAGGACCGACGCACGCGATATCGCGCTTGCCGCACTGTGTGCAGCCGGCGCCTATCTGACCCTGACCGGCTACGACCTGTTCGCGCTGCGCACGATCCGCCGGCCCGACGTGCCCTGTCGCATCGCGGCACTGGCAAGCTTCACGAGCTTTTCGATCGGCCATAATCTCGGCGGCGCCGTGGTCACCGCCGGCGCGATCCGCTATCGCATCTATTCGGCCTGGGGCCTGTCACTGATCGACGTCGCCAAAATCTGCTTCGTGACCGGTCTGACGTTCTGGCTCGGCAACGCATTCGTGCTCGGTATTGCGCTTGCGCTCGAACCGGAGGCGGCGAGCGCCGTCGACCAGCTACCGCCGTCCGCCAATCGCGCGATGGCATTCGTGCTGCTGATCGCGATCTGCTGCTATATCGCCTGGGTGTGGCAGAAGCCGCGGCGCATCGGCATGAACAACTGGCAGGTCACGCTGCCGGGCGGCCCCAATACGCTGGTGCAGATCTCGATCGGGGTGCTCGACCTCACCTTCTGCGCACTGGCCATGTACGTGCTGCTGCCGGACCATCCGCCGGTCGGGGTCGTCGCCGTGCTCGTGATCTTCATCCTCGCCACGCTGCTCGGATTTGCGAGCTATGCGCCGAGCGGGCTTGGCATATTCGACGCTGCCATGATCGTGGCGCTGCATCAGTTTCCGAAAGAAGAGATGCTGGCAAGCTTGCTCGTGTTCCGGCTGATCTATTACATCATTCCGTTCTCGCTGGCGCTGCTCGTAATCGGCTCCCGCGAGCTGCTGCTCAACATCGCCGGCCCGCGGGCGAGCGCGCCGGCGCGGTGCGCGAAATCGGACAAGCCGCGCTAACGCCGGATGACTTCCCCGAAAATCGTCATCCCGTTTTGTTCCTTGTCTGAGCGCGATCTGTCCTGAAAACCGCATCACGCTTTTCGGGGTCATGCTCCGGCCGCCGGCCGCCTGTTGATTGCGACCTCGTGTACCGCTTGCGCGTCTGTTATAGGTGCCGGGATGAACGCGCTCTTCTGTTTTGGTCTCGGCTACACTGCGGCCGCCTATCTTCGCCTTTTCGGCACCAGGTTTTCATCGATCGCGGGCACGGTGCGGACGGCGACCCCTCCGGAATGCCGGCCGCGCGACCCCGGCGGCGACCGCGTCGAGGCTTTCGTGTTCGGCGATCGCGCAACCGAAAATGCGCTTGCGGGCGCACTCTCGCGAGCGACCTGCGTGCTCGTTTCGATTCCGCCGCAGGAGGGACGCGATCCCGTCCTGGCTGACTATGGCGCGGCGCTGCGGCAGGCCACTTCGCTTCAGACGATTGTCTATCTCTCCACGGTCGGCGTCTATGGCGATCATGGCGGCGACTGGGTCGACGAAGACACGCCGGTCAACCCGCGGTCGGCGCGCAGCCGCGCCCGCGTAGCGGCCGAGCGGGACTGGCAGCATTTCGCGCAGCAAAGCGGCACGCCGGTGGCGATCCTGCGGCTGGCCGGAATTTACGGACCCGGCCGCAACGCGCTCGCCGATCTGCGCGCCGGCGCCGCGCGGCGCGTCGTCAAGCCGGGCCAGGTCTTCAACCGCATTCACGTCGACGACATCGCGCAGGTGATCGACGCGGCGTTCCGCACCCGGGCCGGCGGCCTGTTCAATGTCGCCGACGACGAACCGGCGTCGTCCTCCGAGGTCGTGGCCTATGCCGCGGACCTTCTTGGCATCACGCCGCCGCCGGAAATCCCCTTCGACACCGCGCAAGCGACGATGTCCGACATGGCGCGCAGCTTTTATGGCGAGAGCAAGCGGGTCCGCAACGCCCGCATCAAGCGCGCGCTCGGCGTCCGGCTGGCTTACCCGACCTATCGCGAGGGCATGCGGCAGGTCCGGCAAGCCGGAATTTAAGCGCGCTGCTTCTGATAGAGGAACTTGAGCAGATATTCGCGGTGGGCGGCATATTGCGGATTGGCCGCGAGCGCCACCCGGTCGCGCGGCCGCGGCAGATCGATCTTGAGAACGTCGCCGATCCTGGCTGCCGGCCCGTTCGTCATCATCACGATCCGGTCGCTGAGCAGGATCGCCTCGTCGATATCGTGCGTCACCATCACGACGGTCGAGCGGATCGATTCCACGATGCGCACGAGCTCGTCCTGCAGGCTCGCCCGCGTCAGCGCGTCGAGCGCCCCGAACGGCTCGTCGAGGAGCAGCACCTGCGGCGCCGCCGCCAAAGCGCGCGCGATGCCCACGCGCTGCTTCATGCCGCCGGAGATTTCATACGGGTACTTGTGCATCGCGTGATCGAGGTGGACCAGCCGCAGCGCCTCCTCGACCTTGTCCTTCATCTGCGCGGCGCTGAGCGTCGAGAAGACCTGCTTCACCGCAAGATGCACGTTTTCAAAACAGGTCATCCAGGGTAACAGCGCATGGCTCTGGAACACCATGGCCCGATCGGGACCCGGGCCGCGCACCGCCTTGCCGTCGCAGCGGATTTCGCCGGCCGTCGGCAGCAGCAGCCCGGCGATCAGGTTGAGCAAGGTGCTCTTGCCGCATCCCGAATGCCCGATCAGGCACACGAATTCGTTGCCGGCGACGTCCATCGAAACCGAATCGAGCGCCAGAAATGAACCATTGCCCTTGATCCGGAAGGCCATCGACACGTCGCTAACGGACAGAAAACTCATGCGCTCACTCGCGAAAACTCAACCGCGCCCCGATCCAGGCCAGGCCGACATCGAGCCCGAGACCGATCAGACCGATGAGCACGATGGCGACGATCATGCTCGACAGTTGCAGGTTGTTCCATTCGTTCCAGATGAAATAGCCGACGCCGCTCTGCGCGCCGACCATTTCGGCAGCCACGATGACGAACCAGGCGATGCCGACGGAAATCCGCACGCCGGTCATGATCATCGGGACGCTGGCCGGAAAGATGATCCGCGTCACATGCTGGAAGGCGTCGAGCCCGAACACGCGCGAGACATTGACCCATTCCTGGCGGACATTGGCGGCACCCACCGCGGTATTGATCAGCATCGGCCAGAGCGCGCAGATGAAGATGATGAAAATCGCGGAAATGCCGCTGTCACGGAAGATGTAGAGCGCGAGCGGCATCCAGGCGAGCGGCGAGATCGGCCGCAGCACCTGGATGAACGGATTGAGCGCCTGATGGACGGCCGGAAACAGCCCGAGCGCGAAGCCGAGCGGCACGGCGACGATCAGCGCCAGCGCGAAGCCGAGCAGCACGCGGCCAAGCGACTGCAGCAGGTGCCAGGCGATGCCGAGATTGTTCGGGTTCGAGCGGTCGAAGGCGTTGACCAGCAATTCCCAGCCGCGCGCGGCAACGGCAGTGGGCGGGGGGATGGCGCCCGTCTGCTGCACCGCCGCGCTCTGGCCGGCGAGCCGCGCATATTCGGGATCGAGCGCCCCCGGCCCGCCGGACCCGCCGGCGGTCAGGACCTGCCAGACGGCGACAAAAACGACAAAGATCGCGAGTGAAGCGACCCAGGGTCGCCCAAGAAACCGTCGCACGTTCATCAGGCTGGCTTGCGCACCGATTTGAGGTATTCCTCAGGTTTGCTCGAATCGAACTCCTTGCCAAGGATGATTTCCTTGCCGAATTGCGCGGCCGGCGGGCTGGCCCCCATGCTGCGCATGATCTTTTCGGCGTCGGTGGCAAGCATGACCTGCTGCGCGAGCTTCTTGTAGTCGACGTCCTCCTTGAGGATGTTCCAGCGCCGCAATTGCGTCATCAGCCAGACGGCGGCCGCATAATGCGGGAACGGCTGATAGTCCACCCGGTCCGCCGCCACCTTGATGGCGCCGAGACCGTCGGCGTAGCGCCCGGTGATGACCTGCTCGACCACGATTTCAGGCGCATTCAGATATTGCGGCTGCGACAGCACTTTCGCCATGCCGGCACGGTTCTTCTTGTCCGAAACATGCAGGCTCGCCGCGATGATGGCGCGGTAATAGGCCATGAAGGTGTTGGGATGCCGCTTGATCCAGCTTTCGGCCGCGGTCACCGAGCAGCAGGGATGGCCGTTCCACAAATCGCGCGAGATGGCGTGAATGAAGCCGGCGCCCTCATAGACCGCGCGCTGGCCGCCCGGCTCGCCGCCGAAGAAGCCGTCGATGCTGCCGACCCGAAGGCTCGACACATATTCGGTCGGCGGAATGATGCGGTAGGTGACGTCCTTGTCGGGATCGAGGCCGTGCGCGGCGAGATAGTTGCGCAACTGCATGGCCTGGTGGCTTTGCTCGAACGGCACCGCGAACGCGAAGCCCTTCCACTTGCCGGGGTCGCGGTTGTCCTTGTGCTTGTTGGCGAGCACCAGCGAATTGCCGTTCTGGTTGCAGATGGTCAGCACCTTGATCGATTGGGTGGTGCCGCCGAGCCCGGCGGTCATGGTCAGGGCCACGGGCATGACCTGCTGCGACACGTCGAGCTCGCCATTGATCATCTTGTCGCGGATCAGGTTGATGCCGGCGATCTTCTGCAGCGACACTTCAAGGCCTTCCTTGGCATAATGCCCCAGATGCTCGCCGTAGATGAGAGGCGCCGCGCAGGTGATCGGCAGGAAGCCGACATTCAGCTTCGTCTTTTCGAGCGGCTTGCGCTCCTGTGCGATCGCCTTGAGCGTCTCGAGCGGCAACAGGCTCGACAAGGCACCGAGCACCGTGGCCGCCCCCACCGACTTCAGCAGCGTGCGCCGCAGCAGCGGATCCGGGAACAGGCCGTGCAGCAGCGCTTCTTCGACCGCCTGCCCGACCGCCGGTTCGGTCCCGGCGGCAGGGTCGCCGTGCCGGTAGCCGCAGCGGCACTGGCCGTTCTCGAATAAGTGGCGGTGCGACATCTTGCTCATGCTCGTCCCCCTCGAATTGACGATGGTCGGAAGCGCTCTGCCGGCGCCATTTAAGGGTAATGCGACGGCTTCCCGACGGCCTAGCGGAGAAACACGCAGGTCCGGTTGCAGGAATACCTAGACACGCCGCCGGGTCTTGCCCGCGGCACGGGCAAATGGCGTATCGTGCATCATGGCGGCCGGGATTCTGCGGGCTGCCAGCGGAAGTTGCAGGGCGATGTTCAACTGGAACGACCTCGTCTTTTTTCTCGAACTGGCGCGCCAGGGACGCCTGATGCCGGCGGCGCGGCGGCTCAAGGTCGATCACACCACGGTCAGCCGGCGCATCTCCGAGCTGGAGAAGGACCTTGCGGTCAAGCTGTTCGAGCGCAAGCCGGACGGCTTCGTCCTGACCGAGGACGGGCACCGGCTGCTGGCGATCGCGGAAAAGATGGAGGTGCTCGGCATCTCCGTGGTCGAGACGATCCGGTCAGCGCCGAGCGAGGTCGCCGGCAAGGTGCGGCTGGCCACCATGGAAGGCATCGCCTCCTATTATCTCACCGACAAGCTCGTCGAGTTCAACACCCTCCATCCCGATATCCTGATCGAACTCGTGACCGAGCGCCACCTGATCAATCTCACGCGGCGCGAGGCCGACGTGTCGATCAGTTTCGTGCCGCCGATCGGCCCGCGCCTGTCGGTCAGGAAGGCGGGAACCTTCCGGCTCGGCCTGTTCGCGTCGCCGGCCTACCTGGAGCGGCGGAGCGCGCCCGGTGCGATCGCCGATCTCACGGCACACGACTTCGTCGATTACGTGGTCGACCTCGTGGCCATCGCCAAGGTTCACTGGCTGCTCGACGTCGTCGAACCCGAACATGTCGTGTTCCGCTCGACCAGCATGGCGGTTCAGCAGAACGCGGTCGCCGCCGGCCTCGGCATCGCCCTCCTGCCGCTATTCTCGGCCAAGACCGATGCGCGCCTCGTGCCGGTGCTGCAGGACAAGGTGTCGGTCGAACGCGAACTCTTCATTTCCGTGCATGAGGACATCCAGTTCATGGGGCGCATCCGCGCGCTGACGCGCTTTCTCACCGACCTGTTCAAACGCGACGCCGCCTTCCTCAATGCCCCCTGAGCCGTCACGCCGGTTTGCGCCCCGCGCACCGGCGCGGCCGCCTGAACCTGATGCCATCCACCGGGACGAGACGATGCGGACAGTGAAGACCCTCGCGGTCTATTGCGGCTCGAACTTCGGACGCGGCGACGTCTTTCGCCGCTCCACGCAGACCTTCGGGCATGAACTTGCCAAACGCGGCATCGCCGTCGTTTTCGGCGGAACGCATATGGGACTGATGGGTGTGCTTGCCGACGCCGTCCTGGAGCGGAGCGGCGCGATCCACGGTGTCATCCCGCGCGGGCTGTTCGAGCGCGGCCATCTGCACCCGCGGCTGACCACGCACGAAATCGTCGCCGACATCGCAACCCGCAAGGCGCGCATGCTCGCCATGGCCGACGCCTGCATCGCCCTGCCGGGCGGCATCGGGACGGTCGAGGAATTCATGGAAGTGTGGACGCTCAATCAGCTCGGCGACATCGACAAGCCGGCCGGGCTGTTCAATATCGACGGCTTCTTCTCGCCCTTTCTCGCCTTCATCGACGCGATGGTTTCACACGGCTTCGTGCCGCCGGCGCACCGCTTCAGCCTTGCGGTCAGCGAGGACCCGTCGACACTGATCGACGCGGTCATCGCCCTGCCCCCGATTACCGTGTCGAAATGGCAGCTTTGAGCCGGTGATTTTTCGGCTTGTGGTGGGCGCACAAGGACTCGAACCTTGGACCCGCTGATTAAGAGTCA
>WBUW01000146.1 GCA_008933495.1 Pseudorhodoplanes sp. | reverse complement strand
CGCGGTTTTCGGAAAAGATCATGCTCAGACAAAGAGCATGATCCCGAAAGGTGCGCCGCGATTTTCGGAAAAGATCATGCTCAAACAAAGAGCTATTGCGATGCGAAGAAAGCTCATCCCGCTTCGGGACACCAAGCGCTCGCCTTCGGCGCCCGGTCAACGCACGCCGGGCAAAGGCCGATTTCGGGCGCTGATTGACAGTATCTGTCGAAAAACCGATATTTCAACGATGAGGAGCGTAGTTCCGATCACTGCCTAGCAGACCTTCCAACACCGAGGGAGATGAATGATGAACTACCTCGATTGGAATTCTACCTTTCATACCGGCATTGCCTCGATCGACTATGATCACCGGCGATTGATCGAAATGCTCAACGAGATCCATGATCTGATCGAGCAAAGCGCGGAGCAATGCACGATCAGTGACGAACTTGCCGACTTCTATGCTTTCGCCGAGGGGCACTTCGCGCTCGAAAAGAAGCTCATGCAGGACGAGAACCTGCCTGACCTGCAGGAGCGACGGGACATCCATCACCGCCTTCTCGACCAGGTGCGGGAGATCATGGATGGCTATGAGGACGGCATCTACCAGCCTGCCGAGCGCCTGCCGGAGACGCTCAAGATATGGCTCGTGGGCGCCATCGGCATTGACGTCAAGATATTTGCCGCAATCGGCGACACGAGCCTGCACCATTGAGGCTTGAAGCGGGACTGAACCAAGCATCGGATGCCGGAAAGACTTTCCTCCGCCATGGCTGGTCGCGAGGATATCCAGCGGCCCGCGCCGGTTTTGCGCGAGGCGCCGGGCAGTTTGCGCAACCATCTGCAATGCCTTGCTAATTTCCATCGAAGACACTCGGATTTCGCCTGACGAGAGTTAGGTGCCTCAGCTCCGCGGCAAGTTCAGTTTCCTTGTCGGGACTGGTATAGTGCCGGGCAGATTTAAGGCGGCTTCGCGTTGTCCGGAGAATGGAGTGCCTGAGTTCCGTTCGCTCGTAGACCTTGCTTCGGATGCCGCCTTGGCCGTCGACAGCAATTCACAGGTCGTCGCCTGGAATAAGCGGGCCGGGAGCCTGTTGGGTTACACGTCAGAGCAGACCGTCGGGCGCCCCTGTTATGACGTGCTGCAGGCCATACTGCCGAGTGGCGAGCCGCTTTGCACGCCGGAATGCGAAGGCAAGCTTTGTTTCGCGCACCGCTCGCCGTTTGCCGTGCGCGCATGCTCGCTTCGCCACAAAGACGGACGTTGGCTGCAGGCGAGCATCAGCACATTGATCGCGCCCGCGCTGAACAGGGATTGCGCCGGTCCGGCCACCGTGGCTGTGGTCCTCCTGCGACCGAAAAAAGAAGTGGTTGCCGACGCGCTCACCGATCCGCAGCTCCGGGTCTACACATTTGGCCGCTTCGGCCTGTCGGTTGGCGACCGCAGCATGCCGGTCGACCGATGGCACCGCAAACACGCGCTGACTCTGCTGAAACTCCTGATTACCCATCGTGGCGAAATGGTGCATCGCGAGCATGTGATCGAGTGTTTGTGGCCCGATGCGAACGAGGTCCGCGGACGTGAGCGGCTGAAAGTCACAACCTACTTTTTGCGCCAGCAATTGCACGCGATCGGCTTGAGCGACAACGTCATCGCCGTCGGAAATGCCGCATTTTCGCTGCGGCGCGATGCCGTTTGGCTGGACTGCGAAGCGTTCGAAACGTTCTTCAACGAAGGTCGATTGCTTGTGCACCGCGGGCGAATAGAAGATGCGCTTGTCTATTTTGAGAAGGCGGAACGGATCTACAAGGGCGACTACCTGCCGGAAGAGCGGTATTCCGACTGGTGCGCCGAGGAACGCGAACGACTGCGCGAACTTTACTTCGACATGCTTGACCACATGGTGGACGGCTATGTTGAATGCGGCGATCATGGACGCGCGGCACAGGTCTGTCGCCGCGCCCTTACGCGTGAGCCCTGTCGCGAGGGTTTCCATCGGGCGCTCATGCTCTGTCTTGCCCGCCTTGGCCAGCGAGATCGATTGATAGCCCATTACGATCGCTGCCGCAGAGTTTTGCAGGCCGAGTTGGGGGTTGCGCCAACGCCGGAAACGGAGCGTCTGTTCCAAGAGCTTTCCGCTGCCGGCAAATCCGCGGGCGCCGTTCAGTCGCAACGCTAAGCCGCGACGTCAAACGCGCATTCGTGCGAGTAATCCACAGCGACCGTTCCGGAGACGGCGCTGCGGAGAGCGCTTTCGCGGCCTTCTGTTACCGGACTGTTACCGCCCCTTGCTAACGAAATGAAAAGCGACTTCTCGCTTTTGCACGCCGGGTCCGCGATGGCAACAAGCAGGAAAACTGCTTCTTTCGTTGCGCGCATTTGGCTTGAGAGCGGGTCAAACGGGGACCCGAGGTGGCGCGGGCATGTACAGCACGTTCAAAGCGGCCGCAGCGGCTTTTTCGACGACCTCCGGACGCTGCGAATCTTCGTCGAAGGTGTCAGCGGGATCGCGGGACCACCAATCGAGGCGCGGCGACGGTGCCTGGAGCGTTTCCTCGCTGACACGCGGGTCCGGCGCAAGGGCCGTTACCCGCGCACCAAGCGCAGAGACTAAGAGGGGGCAGGCGATGCGCCGCACCTGTGCCGTGCTCGGTTTGATCGCCGTGGCCGCTGCGGCGGCGTTGCTCGCGCCCGACGCGGCCTTGGCGCAGGGCACGCCGGCGCTACGCAGCTATGCTGATCCCGTCGGGGCCGACAGCCGGCTCGTGGTATGGATCGCCGCCCAGCTTCACCTCATGTTCGCGGCCTTCGTGCTCGCGGTGCCGATGTTCGCGCTTTACCTCGAATGCATGGGCTGGCGCCTCGCCAAGCGTGAGCCGGCGACGGCGGCGCGCTACGACTGGCTGGCGCATGAAATGGCCCGGCTGCTGCCGCCGGCCTATTCGCTGACTGCGATCACCGGCGCGTTCCTCGGGTTTGCGCTGTTCGCCGCCTATCCCGGCTTCATGGGGTACATGACCAACGTCTTCGGTCCGACCTTCGTGGTCTATCCGCTGTTCTTCGTCGCCGAGACGCTGTGTCTGTACCTCTGGTACTACGCCTGGAATCGGCTGCAGGGTGATCGCAAGTGGCTGCATGTCATGCTCGGTGTGCTGCTCAATCTGTTCGGCACCATCGTCATGTTCATCGCCGATGCCTGGGCAACGTTCATGATGACGCCGGCGGGGGTTGATCAAAGCGGCAACCTGATCAGCCTCTACGCCGCGGTGTGGAACCCCGGCTGGATGCCGCTCAATATCCATCGTCTGGTCGCCAACATCACCTTCGGCGCGCTGCTGTGCGGCGCCTACGCCGCCTATCGCTTCCTGCTCGCGGCGGACGACGAGGAACGGGCGCTCTACGACTGGATGGGCTATACCGGCAATCTCATCGCGCTCTTCACCATGCTGTTTCTGCCGTTCGCGGGCTACTATTTCGGGTTCGAGCTGTTCGCGTTCTCGGCGACCTACGGTGTGACGCTGATGGGCGGCGTGCTGTCCTGGCTGTTCATCATCCAGGCGATCGTCATCGCATCGCTGTTCATCGGCGCGGCCTACTATGCCTGGCTCGGCTTTCTGCGCATCCCCGGTTCCGAAGCCCAGCAGCGCTGGGTACCGGCATTCAATATCATCCTGATTCTCGGCTTCATGGTCTGGGCGACGCCGCATACCATGGCGGCGAGCATCGAGGAATCGACCGGCGGCTTTCATCCGTTGCTGGGCGCGCTCGGCCTGATGGCGCCGAAAATGATCGCGGTGACGCTGATCCTGCTCGTTCTTTACGTCAGCTACCTGTTATATCGACATGCCGGCCGTATTCTTACCGTGCCGTGGGCGAAGACGGGCTCGCTGGTGCAATGGGGTCTCATCGCGCTCACCGGCGCGGCGATCATCGGGCTTGGCATCTACGGCTATTTCGCGCCCGCGCACATTCGTATCCAGACTTCGATCTGGCAGATTCTCGTTCTGATCGGCGGCATCGTCGTCACCTTCGTGCTCGACCAGTTCCTGCTCGCCGGCGCCCGCACGCAGGCCGCGGTGCGGTGGGGAACAATGCCGCGACGCGGCCAGTACGTTCTCATCGCTCTGGCGTTCATCATCGTGTGGCTGATGGGGCTGATGGGCTACGCGCGCAGCGCCGTGCGTCTTAACTGGCACATCTTCGGCCTCATGGAGGACACGTCGGCCGGCGCCGGCCTGCCTTCGCTCGGCGAGGCCGCGATCGTGATCACCGGCATTACGCTCATCTTTTTCGTGTTGCTGGCCGGCTCGTTCGCGATTTCCGGGTTGAGCGGCGGATCGAAAGGCGCGCACGGCTCCGAGCGCCGTGCGGCGACAGCGAGTTAAGGGGCTCGACGATGGCGACTACGATGACCTTCCGGCGCCTTGTCACCCCGATTGTTCCGGCGCTTGCCGTTCTCGGATTCTTCGTGTGGTTCTCCAACTGGATTCCGCAGACGCGATGGGAGCCGCCGCGCGCCCGCGCCATCAGTGCGCAAATGACGCCGGCCGATCTGGCGCGCATCGGTACCAATCTGGTGCGCGAGCGCGGTTGCCTGGCCTGCCACACGATCGAGCCCAATGCCGGCGTGAAAGGCCAGGGTCGGGGACCTAACCTTGCGGGCATTGCCGCGCGGCGCGCCAAAGGAGTGCCCGGCGGACCATCGGACCTGGTCACCTATCTCGCACAAAGCCTCTACGAGCCGGGCGCCTATCTCGTCGAGGGGTATGCCAACATCATGCCGGCTTCGCATCGCCCGCCCGCCAAGCTCACCTACGAGGAAGTCACGGCGGTGGTGGACTATCTCATGTCCCTGGGCGGGGCTCCTACGGTCAAGATCGGCGATCTCGCGCGGCCGTCCGCAGAGGCGGCGCGCGCTCCGGCCGGCGCGGCTACGCCGGCCCCGGCGAGCGCAGCCGATGCGTCGGCGGTCCTCGAAAAGTACAATTGTCTTACCTGTCACGCGCTCAAGGCGGGTGAGGATCGGCCCGGCCCGCCGTTCGTCCCCGCCACTATGCGCGAGAGCGCCGCGGCGCGTGGCTTGAGCCTCGACCTCTATCTGATCGAGTCGATCGTGCAGCCGCGCGCCTTCGTACGCGGAGATTTCCCTGCCGATCTGATGCCCGACGATTACGGCGCGCAGATCACCGCGGGCGAATTGCACACCATCGTCACCTATCTTTCCTCGCCGGAGCGCAAACAATGATCGGCCGGCTTCTCAGACAACTTCCGCTGCCGACCGGCGCATTCCTCGTCCTGGCCGCCGCCTACATCGCGCTCAAATTGGCCCGCCCGGTGATCCCGGGCAGCGTCATCCTTCTCTATATGGGCTTCGTGCTCGCCGGCGTCGTCATTCACGTCACGTTGACCGACGAGCGCATCCGGCGCTTCCGCGACTTTTTCGTTCCGGCGGCCGGCGAGGAGACGGGCGTCAGGCTGCAGCGCTATGGCCTGCTGCTGGTCCTTCCGCTTGTGGTGGCCTGGGGAACCTATGATGCGACGCGGCCAAGCTATGCGCCGCCAATCGAGATTTTCCAACGCCATCCGACGGCAGGCGACGAGGTCCTGAGCCGCATCAAGGTACCCGATTGGGCGGCGAGTCCGGCGCGCTGGAACGCCGATACGGTTGCCAAGGGCAAGATCGTCTACGCCGCCAATTGTGCGGTCTGCCACGGTGACAATTTGGATGGGCTGGGGCCGGCGGCGGAAGGCTTTCGCTACCCGATCCGGCCCGCCAATTTCCGTGACGTCGGGACGATCGCCCAGCTCACGCTGCCGTACGTGTACTGGCGCCTCACCGTCGGCGGCATCCAGAACCAGTTCAACAGCGCCATGCCGCGCTGGGTGGCGCCCGCCGACGCGCCGAACGCGACCACATTACACACGTACGACCTGACGCCGGACGAGGCGTGGCAGGTCATCGTTTACATCTACAAGGCGACCGGATTCGAGCCGCGACTGGAAGCCGAAGTCGTTGATCACAGCAAGCACTGAGCAAAACAAATGGATCACGAAAACAACAGCGCGCAATCCTCGGGCGTGAGCCGGCGAGAGGTGTTGGCCGGAGCGGGTGGGCTTGCCGCCGCTGCCGCGAGCAGCGCCTTTGCGGCCGAGCCGGCTCTTCTGGGCAAGGCACTGGTGCCCGCCGTGCGCGTCGAAAATCCGCTCGAATACTATCCCGATCGGGCGTGGGAGAAGATCTACCTCGATCAATACGCCTATGACCGCAGTTTCACGTTCATCTGTGCGCCGAACGATACACATATGTGCCGCGTGCGCGCTTTCGTGCGCAACGGCGTCGTGACCCGGCTCGAACAGAATTACGACCACGAAAAGTATAAGGATCTCTACGGCAACCGGGCCACGCAGGCCTGGAACCCGCGCATGTGCCTGAAGGGATTCACCACGCATCGGCGCGTTTACGGGCCGTACCGCGCCAAAGGTCCGATGATCCGTTCCGGATGGAAGCAATGGGCGGATGACGGCTTTCCGTCACTGTCCGACGACCCCGCCCTGCGGACCAAATACAAGTTCGATTCCCGTGGCACCGACGGCTTTGTCAAAGTCTCATGGGACGAGGCGACCACCTACCTCGCCAAGGGTCTGATAGCGATTGCGCGCACCTATAGCGGCCGCGATGGCCGCCGGCGACTGATCGAAAAGGACGGCTATCCAGAGGAAATGCTGGAACACTGGGACGAAGCCGGCACGCGGGTGATGAAGCTTGGCAGCTCGCTGCCGCTGCACGGCGTCGTCGGCAAGTTCGGCATCTTCCGCATGGCGAACATGCTCGGCCTGCTCGATGCGCATGTGCGCGGCGTCGGCCCGGATCACGCCAAGGGTGCGCGCGAATGGTCGGAATACACTTGGCGCGGCGATCAGGCGCCGGGGCAGCCGTTCGTGCACGGGCTGCAGACCTCCGATATCGATCTCAACGATCTGCGCAATACGAAATTCACCGTGCAAGTCGGCAAGAACCTGATCGAAAACAAGATGCCGGAAGCGCACTGGCTGATCGAGATCATCGAGCGCGGCGGTCGTATCGCCGTGATCGCGCCCGAATATAACCCGACCGCCACCAAGGCCGATTACTGGATTTCGGTGCGGCCCGGCCTTTCCGATACGGCGATCTTCCTCGGTGTCACCCGCATGCTCATGGAGCAGCGCTGGTACGATGAGGATTTCGTGAA